>JBDTOW010000009.1:0-16413 GCA_039933075.1 Verrucomicrobiota bacterium
CTGGAAACGCGAACTGATGTTCCGAACTATACTTTCAAGCCGGAGCCAATCGGCGAAGCGGCGATTGAAATTCTCGGGACAACTAATCTCGTAAATGGCATTTTCACCGATGAATCAAAAGAAAGGATCGGCGTGTTTTTGGCGAAGTGGCACGCCGGGGACGGCCAGCGGCTGGCAGCCACCCAACACACACCGGATTTGTGCTGGGTCGGAGTCGGCTGGACGCCGGAAAACCTGGGACAACCTGAGAGCATTATACTCAGATTCGAGGGACGGGACGTACCGTTTGAATGCCGCGTTTTCAAATCGCCGGATAGTTCCTCCAATGAACTGGTCGTCTGGTGCACTTTGATCGGCGGGCGGGTCATGCCGGAGGCAGCTCGCTTCCGATCGACTTCCGACGTGACAAAATGGAATTACGTGGTTTTCCGTGGCAAACGATTTTTTGCGAATGCGTGGCGGGAACTTAAACAGCGTTCGGCGACGAAAGGAGACAAACAATTTGTCCGCTGCTCGGTGAGGCTGCATGGCGGCTGGTCCGGAGCAGTTAAACAACTGCAGGCCTTTGGTCCGCGCTGGCTAAAACTTAGCGATTTCCCGGGACGGAGCAGCTAAGCAGTTCGCGGTTTGGACTCGCTTCCAGGTCGGAGGTGTGACGATGTCCAATGGGGGCGTCAATTTTAGGAGTTTGAAAGAGATCGAACCGGAGTTTTTAACACAAACAGTATGAAAATTGCCATCATCGGTTTAGGTTACGTCGGCCTGCCACTCTCGCTCCAATTCGCGCGTTCGGGCGTCTCGGTGTTGGGGATCGATATCGATGGCGCCAAAGTGGATTCGCTCAACCGCGGCCAGAGTTACATCAAGCACATCGATGCGGTTGAGATCCAGCATCAGCTAAACGCTGCTCGGTTGAGCGCCTCAACCGACTTTTCGAGAGTGCGCGAAGTCGAAGCGGTCATCATCTGTGTTCCCACTCCTTTGGATAAGCATCGCGAGCCCGACATTTCTTACATCATCAAGACTGGCGAGTCGATCGCGCCGCATCTAACCAAAGGAATCCTGGTGGTCCTCGAGTCGACCACTTATCCAGGCACCACCGATGAAGATCTGCGCCAAGTCCTCGAAAAGGGATCCGGCCTGCGCGCTGGAATCGACTTTCACCTGGCGTTTTCACCGGAGCGCGAAGATCCCGGCAATCCGGACAGCAAGGTGGCCATTATTCCCAAAGTTGTCGGCGGCCTGACACCGGCGTGTCTGGAAAAAGCGACGGCGGTTTACGGGCTGGCAATCAAACAAATCATTCCAGTTTCATCATGCCGGGTTGCGGAAGCGGTAAAACTGCTGGAAAACATCTTTCGCGGAGTGAACATCGCCCTGGTCAACGAACTGAAGGTGGTTTACGGGGCTATGGGCATCGATATTTGGGAGGTCATCGCGGCGGCCAAGACCAAGCCGTTCGGGTTCATGCCGTTTTATCCTGGGCCTGGCCTGGGCGGACACTGCATCCCGATTGATCCTTTTTATTTGACCTGGAAGGCCCGGGAGTACGGTCAACACACGCGCTTCATCGAATTGGCAGGAGAAATCAACACCGCCATGCCGCAATATGTTGTCGATCGTGTCGCGGAGGCGCTGAACGCGCAGAAAAAAGCGCTCAATGGGAGCCGGATACTCCTGCTCGGTCTGGCGTATAAAGCCAACGTCGACGATATGCGCGAGTCACCAACGTATGTCTTGATGGATTTGCTAAAAAAGCGGGGAGCAGAAGTGGCCTACTACGATCCGCACATCCCGGTTATTCCGCCCACGCGTGAGCACGCCGAGTGGACCGGCATGCGTTCTGTTGCCTGGGCACGGGAAAGTATCACCCAATACGATGCGGCAGTCGTGGCAACGGCGCATAAGGAGGTCAATTATCAAGAGCTCGCCGAGTGGTCTCATTGTCTCGTTGACACCCGCAATGCTTTGGCCGCCATACCCACGAAACCTGGTTTGGTGTGGAAGGCCTGATGAGGTTATGGACAAACCGAGTGTCGCCGTCCTTGGTTGTGGCGCATGGGGACAAAATTTGGTCCGCAACTTTTTCCAGTTGGGGGCTCTGGGGTTGGTTTGCGACCCCGCCCCGACTGGCAGAGCAAAAGCTTCGCAGATAGCAAATGGTGTTGAAGTTGTGAAGGATTTCGATGCGGTTTTCGACCGTGCCGACATTCACGCGGTAGTTCTGGCGACACCTGCGGAGACTCACCATAAGCTCGCCCTTCGCGCACTGAGTGCCGGCAAGGACGTCCTGGTCGAAAAGCCGCTGGCCCTGAATTACCAGCAAGGTTTAGAGATGCGCGCTGAAGCCGCGCGCAACCAGCGCATTTTGATGGTCGGACACCTGCTGGAATACCATCCGGCAGTGCTTAAGCTGCGTCAAATGGTCGCCGAAAACTTACTTGGCCAGATATATTATATCTACTCGAATCGGTTGAACTTTGGCAAAGTCCGAACCGAGGAGAACGCACTGTGGAGTTTCGCTCCGCACGACGTCGCGGTTATTCTTCGGTTGGTCGGGGATCTGCCAATCGAGGTTGCCTGCACCGGAGGAAGTTACCTGACTCCCAATCTGGCCGACGTCACCGTTTCCACCCTACATTTTCATTCGGGTTTGCGCGCCCATATTTTCGTGAGTTGGCTTAATCCTTTCAAGGAACAGAAACTGGTATTGATGGGCAGCAATCAAATGGCGGTGTTCAATGACGTCGCAAAGGAGGACAAACTCGTTCTTTATAATCAGCGCGTTGATTTCAACAACCGAGAGCCGGTGCTCCAGCGAGGTGAAGCACAATCAATCGCTCTGCCCGATGAGGAACCTTTGAGCAATGAATGCAATCACTTTCTTGATTGCATCCGTTCGGGGCGCCCGCCACTGACCGACGCCACCAGTGGGATTAACGTCTTGAAAGTCCTGCAAGCGTGCCAAATTTCGCTGCAACTAAATGGTCGCCCGATTGTGGTTAGCGATGTGTGAGCCATCATGATCCAACTCTACCATTAGTGCATCGGATGATTTGCCAAAGCCCAGCCCGACAACTCTGCAAATAAAACGCGGGCGTTTTTAGCAATTCTCGGGCGTCTCCGGTTTAAGTTGAGGGCATGAGTTACTTCGCGCATCCCACTGCAATCATCGATTTGCCATGCACGATCGGAGATGGCACAAAGATTTGGCATTTCGTACATTTTTGCTCAGGGGTCGTCGTGGGCCGAAATTGTACCTTTGGGCAGAATGTAATGGTTGGTAACGATGTGATCATCGGAAACAACGTCAAAGTGCAAAACAACGTGGCGATTTACACCGGAACGGTCGTGGAAGACGATGTTTTTTTGGGTCCTTCTTGCGTATTGACCAACGTTTCCAATCCGCGCTCGCAGGTGAACCGACACCGTCTGTACGAAAAAACGCTGCTCCGGAGGGGCGTCACCGTGGGTGCCAACGCTACGCTCGTGTGCGGCGTGACCATGGGAAGATATTGTTTTATCTCGGCCGGGGCGGTCGTCACCCGCGATGTGCCCGATTACGCCCTGGTGACAGGAGTGCCGGCACGCCAAACTGGTTGGATGAGCCGTCACGGACACATTCTGAAACCTGACACTTACGGCGTAATGCGATGTCCCGAATCGGAGTTTCGTTACAAAGAAGTCCAACCGGGAATCGTGCGTTGCCTCGATTTGGATGAGGAAGCGCCGTTGCCCCCCGAACTGGCGATCGGCAAACGGTCCTATCGGGCGTTCAAGACCTGAACAGCCGATGTCGAGTTTTGTTGTGTGAAACCTGTATTTTAGATTTTCGACGAATTATGGCAGTGCCCCTACTGGATCTTAATGCCCAAAATCTAGCGATTGAAGAGGAACTCAAGGCGGCTTTCGACAAGGTGTTGCATTCGGGACAGTTCATCCTGGGTGCCGAAGTTGAAGCCTTCGAGACAAAGATTGCCGAGATGGTCGATGTTCGGCATGCGATTGGCGTTTCCTCCGGCACCGATGCAATCCTGCTGGCATTGATGACGCTCGGTATCGGACCGGGTGACGAAGTCCTCTGTCCTTCATTCACTTTCTTTGCGACGGCGGGTTGCATAGCACGCACAGGGGCAAAACCGGTTTTTGTCGACTCGTGCCCGGTTTGCTTCAACCTCGACGTCGCCGACGCAGCTCGCAAGATCACCCCCCAGACCAAAGCCATAATTCCCGTTCATCTGTTCGGTCAGGCTGCCGAAATGGACGGTGTCATGGCCTTGGCGCGACGAGAAAATCTTGCCGTGATTGAGGACGCGGCCCAGGCGCTTGGCGCTTCCAATAAAGGGCGGAAAGTTGGGAGCCTCGGCACTTTCGGCACCTTCAGCTTCTTCCCCTCCAAGAATCTCGGCGGCTTTGGTGACGCGGGAATGCTTGTCACTAACGACGCTGAACTTGCGCAAAAAGCCAGGCTGCTTCGAACTCACGGGGCTCAACCCAAGTATTACCATAAATATGTTGGTGCCAATTTTCGATTGGACGCCTTGCAAGCAGCATTGTTGTCAGTCAAGTTGCCACTTTGTCAGGCATACACGGCCCGGCGACGCTCCAACGCCAGCTACTACACCGACAAATTGAAGCAACTTCCCGGCGTGACCGTCTCCGGTACATCTGAAAGCACTTGCTGGATGGAGATGCAGAAGGCGCGACCAATTCCCGTTCAGAACTCGCAATCGAACGTCCGGTTGTTTCTACCGCTCGCTTACCCCTACAACGATCATATCTGGAATCAGTACACAGTGCGCGTCACTGGAAACGGGCAGCGCGATGCACTTAAGGCCTTTTTGACCGAGCGCGGCATCGGCACGGAGATTTACTATCCTGTGCCGATGCACCAGCAGGAATGTTTCGCTTATCTGACCACAGACTCCAACCTGTTGCCCAACGCCACGATGTCGGCCAAGGAGTGTCTGAGCCTCCCGATCTATCCAGAGTTGGAAGCCGAGCAAACGGCTGAAGTCGCCGGTGCGATCGGAGAGTTTTTGAGCAGGCCCGGGTCAGGAATTTAATCGACGAGGCAAACGGACCGATGACGGTGGATTACTCGTGTCACTTGAAACAACCGCACCAGTAGCTGGGCGAGGTGGGGTATCCGCCCGTATGCCTGTTCCAGCAAAAGCTGGTGCGATTTTGACTAAATGCGTATCCTGCGTCTTGAGGCGGCCTATTCCCATTATTGGCAGGCGATTTATCGCGAGCGACCAGGGTTGGAACAAAAATCGTACGCCGAGCAACGGGCCACGTTTGACTACGACGCCTTCATGTATGCCGGCGCGCTCAAGGAGGATTTGAAGCCGTTGGGCCACGAAGTTCACGAAATTTTTTACAACGTTCCGCTGCTGCAAAAAGCTTGGGCAAAGGAAAACGGCGTTCCCTGGCCGCGGGGTGTCTGGACGGAGGCAGTCGTGTTGGCTCAGATTCGCGCGTGGAAACCCGACGTCATTCTTTGGCATAGTGGGCGGGATTTTTCGCGGGAATTCTTGCAACAGGCCCGCGCGGCCTTTCCCGCGGTTCGCCTGATGGGCGTCTTCATCGGATCGCCTTTTCACGAGATAGACATTCTCAAGGGTTTCGACTTCGTTCTCAGTTGCAAACAAGAGTTCACTGAGCGTTTTCGCAACGCTGGCCTCCGCGCCTACTATTTCCAGCATGTCTTTGACCAGCGCATTTTGCCACGGCTTCCACCCCCCCCGTCGCAACTGATAGACGAGGTGGTGTTTTCCGGCAATGTCCGGCGGCAACCCGGGTGTCATTTTGAGCGAGAACAAATTTTGGAGAGGATGGCCGATTTTCCGGATATGCGGATTTACGCTCCCCAATTTGATCTGAGGCCGGCTTACGACCTGGCTGACACCGCGCTGCGGCGGGGCACTTACCACTTCATGCAAGGTTTGTGCAAACTCGGGGTGCCAGCCGTCACGCGACGCCGTGTTCCCATTATTGGAAAGGCCGCGACTTGGACAACACCGCCGGTCAGCCAACTCAACCCCCGCCTGCGCCCGTTTCTCCTACCGGCCGTTTACGGTCTGAAAATGTTCGAGACGTTGCGAAACGCGCGCGTATGCCTTAACATTCAAGCGGACATCGCCGGTGACGAGGCCGCCAATATCAAAATGTTCGAAGCCACTGGTGTGGGGGTTTGTTTGCTGACGGATTGGAAGCCAAACCTTGGGGGCTTTTTCGAGTTAGATCGGGAGGTCGTCGCTTATCGTTCCGCCGATGAGTGCGTGGAAAAAGCTCGGTGGTTGCTGGATCATCCCGCCGAGTGCAACGCCGTTGGACGCGCTGGTCAGGCGCGGGCTCTGCGTGATCACACCCACACCAGACGGTCCGGCCGACTGCACGAACTCATCTTGCAAGAAATCAAACGGTAAAACCTCCGGTTAAACAGAAGACGTTACTTCTGCTGTTCCCCATGTGCGGTATTGCCGGATTATGTCAACTCGCAGGCGACGATCTTAACGCTGCCAGTTTGGCCACGCTTTCTTCAGTTCAGAGGCATCGCGGCCCCGATGATGCAGGCTTCCTGGGATATCGTCCCGGTTTGGCACCGACGGTGGGCCGGCGCGCCGAAGTCGTAGAGGGCGCTATGTTGGGCTTGGCCCATCTTCGGCTGTCAATTCTGGATTTGTCTCCTGCCGGATTCCAGCCGATGTCCACTCCCGACGGTCATTATTGGATTGTCTTCAACGGCGAGATTTACAATTACCTCGAACTACGTGGCGAATTAGAACTGCTAGGCCAGACTTTCCGCACCCAGACTGACACTGAGGTGATTTTGGCGGCCTATGCCCAATGGGGAAAGCAGGCGCTCAGTCGCTTTGTAGGCATGTTCGCTTTTGCCCTGCTTGACGTGCGGAAAAATCGTCTGTTGTTGGCGCGCGATTTCTTTGGAATTAAACCGCTTTATTATAATTGGGATAAAAATTCGTTTGCCTTCGCTTCTGAACTTAAAGCCCTCTTGCAACTTCCGAACGCTTCGCGCCAGATACAGCCGCAGCGTCTTTACGAATATCTGCGCTTTGGCTTGACAGACCACGGTGAAGATACGCTCCTGATCGGGTATCGCCAACTTCCGGCCGCCCACTACATGGACCTGGACTTGAACCACCCGGTCCCAGCATCACCAGTTCGATACTGGCGATTGGATTTACATGACGAAATGGACATCAGCTTTGACGAAGCGGCCACGCGACTGAGGGAATTGTTTCTCAAAAGCGTTAACCTGCACCTCCGGAGCGACGTGCCGGTCGGAGCATGTCTCTCTGGTGGAATCGATTCTTCCGCCATCGTGTCGGCCATGCGCCACTTGAAAGGCGAATCGTTGGATTTGCATGTGTTCACCTATGTGGCTGACGAGGACGATATCTGTGAAGAACGTTGGGCAGATATGGAAGCCAGGGCGACGGGTGCCAAGATCCACAAGATCCGGCCTCACGCGGCCGACCTGGAGAGCGATCTGCAGCGGATGATCGGCGTCCATGATGAACCCTTTGGCAGCACGAGCGTCTACGCCCAATACCGGATTTTCCAACTCATCCACGAGCATAAAATCAAAGTCGTGCTCGATGGTCAAGGGGCTGATGAACTGCTGGGCGGATATAACAATTACCAGGGCGCGCGCTTTGCTTCGCTGATCCATAAGGGCAAATGGGTCGCCGCGGCGCGTTTCTGGAAAACTGCCGCCTCCTATCCGCAGGGCAGGTATTTGCTCTTCTACGCCGGAGAGTACCTTCTGCCGGAAACGCTGCAGAAGCCGTTCCGCCGATTGCTTGGGAAGGATCTGTTCCCTGCTTGGCTAAACAGCGAATGGTTCCGCGAACGCGGGGTGCGGCTCCATCCCCCGCGTCAGTTTAGCAAAGGACTCCGCGAGGAATTGCGCGAGAGCCTCAAGGTGAATCTCCTGCCCCTGCTGCGCTACGAAGATCGCAACTCGATGGCCTTTTCCGTAGAAAGCCGCGTTCCATTCCTGACTCCGGAATTGGTGCAGTTTCTCCTTAATCTACCGGAGGAATATATCATCGCTCCAGATGGGATGACGAAAGCCGTTTTTCGAAAAGCGATGCAGGGTCTGGTGCCGGATGCAATCTTGAATCGACGAGACAAGGTCGGTTTTGCCACGCCGGAACGGAATTGGCTCATGACAAATCTCTCTTCGTGGCTGGAAAGCACCTTCAACAGCCTGGCGGCTCACCGCATCCCAGCTTTTATTCCCTCGAAACTGAACGCAGCTTGGGACCGGGCGAAGATGCATCCTCGCCAATTTGGTTGGCAGTTCTGGCGCTGCGTCAATTTGATCCTGTGGGCTCAAGCCTATAACGTGGAGTTCTAACTTAGTCAGGATCCGTCTCCGACGAGGCTCGAAGCTAACTTCAGGTAAATGTTTTATTGGTGGGATGTTCGCTCAGATGCACGGCAACGATCTCCCGAGGCTTCCGGGGGAATTAAATTGGCGGCATTAAGCTGACGTTATGTGGAAAGTTCCTGCCCTGGGCCAAAACGACCGCTTTCTCCGGCCACAACGTAGAGCGAGCGAAGCAGGGATCGTTCCCGGATGCGAGTGAAAGAATGAAAACCGATGGAAGGTACATCGAGCGCAGTCCGAGCAACCGGGATTCGGCCCTTTTTTCGAGGGTCAACAATTTCAATTTGTTAAGACTCCTGGCAGCGATGCAGGTGATGTTCTTTCATACCATCCATCAATTGCGAGTTCAATCCCCGGGATGGCTGAGTGGCGTTTTGAATTTCGTCGAGAATTTTTTCCCAGGAGTGCCGATATTTTTCGTCATAAGTGGGTTTTTAATCACGATGTCTTACGAACGAACCCGGTATGATTTGAGGGTCTATCTCTATAACCGGGCATTAAGACTATATCCGGCTCTCTATGTTTGTTTTGGGATCACGATGATTCTTCTTGTTTCGGCAGGTTTTCTTACTAAAGAAATCCTCCTCTCTTTGAAATTCTGGTTGTGGACGATCGGACAGCTAAGTTTCGTGCAGTTTTATAATCCCGCCGAATTTCGAAGCTTTGGGGTCGGCGTCGTCAATGGCCCCCTTGGAACAATTTCAACAGAAATTAATTTCTATGTGTTGTTGCCCTTGCTGTATTGGGTGTTCAGATTGGAGAAGAGAAGTGTTTCATTTCGAAATATCGTTTTTCTGATCCTGGGAGCGATTTCGTTTGGTTTCATCATCCTGTATATGAAGGCTCCGGCGGCCCCCTCGGGAACGTTTTCCTGGGTTAAGCTTCTCTATGTGTCGGTAATACCTCATCTATGGCTTTTCCTGTTCGGCGTTTCGCTTTACAAGAACTGGTCTTTCTGTGCGCCATTCATCAAAGGAAAGTTGTTAATCTGGTTCCCAGTCTACATTGCGCTTTGTACGCTTGTTCATGTTACCAAACCCGAAGGAGTTTTATATTATTTCCTGCTTCTATTACATCGGTGCGTGTTGGCTGTGATGATTATCTCGGCTGCTTTGACGCGCGAAGAGCTCACAACCCGATGGTTACACGATGTTGATCTTTCCTACGGGGTTTATATTTATCATATGCTGGTTGTGAACATTTTCGTGTTTTTGGGATTAAAAGGTCGGTTCATATTTGCGACGCTTGTCTTCGTAATCGCTTTTGCGCTCGCTTCGTTAAGTTGGCGTTTCGTTGAAAGTCCGGCGCTGGCCAGAAAAAAGACATTCGTGGCGCCCAATCTTTCAGCGGCTAGATAACCGGCGGCAGTGGTGCAATTCAGAAACTCATTGTGTCTCCAGCCGGACGACTGATTCGGGTGCAGCCGATCTCATCACACGGTTCTGGATACTCCAGCGAGCCGGAGCAATCGATGACCTTGATAAAACTCCAAAACAAAACCGCAGCAAGGCAAGCAAGTTTAAGGTCAGCCTCCCGCACGGGGCTTGACCTGTCTTGCTCATGGCTGGCGTACGGCCTTGCTTCTGCCGCCTGTTATGCTACCCATTTAGGCTTGTGTAGAGCAGCAATCGAACACCTACCCCAGGCGACAGGCATCCTGGCCAGCGCATGAGCTCATTCATTTCTCCGTTGAAGGTCCCTCCTCAGCAATCGCGGCCGAGAAGCCGAAAGGGCATGTCCTACCGTCATCGAGCGTCGCTCGTGCTTGGCGCGAGCGCTTTCGCATTGGTGTTTCATTGGAGTTATCTGGCCTTCATAAATCCGGTCTATGGTAACTTTGGATTTGCTTACCATTCTCCTCCCCCGGGTCACCTGATTCTTACGCTGCTCTTCAGCATTGCCCCCAGCTTCTGGCTCCCCAATGTATTGACACGACCTTCACAGATGATCTGTTGGGTCCTGTACCTAATCGTGTTCATTCCGTCAATGTTCGTCCCCGTTTACATAGAGTTCCGGCCGCTAGATGAAATAGCAATGCTTCAAGCGGCATTGTTAGCGGGTTTTGCGATTATCAGTTTAGGCGGCGTGCTTCCTCTGATACGAATCCGCCCAAAACCAATCGCTCCGATACCTTTCCTAAGTTTGCTGGGATTTGCATCTGTCATGTTGAACCTGTGGCTATACTTTCAGTTCCGTGGGAGATTCCAGTTTGTGGGATTCGATCGGGTTTATGAGGTGCGTTTGGATGCCATGGATCTGACACAGAATACGTTCGCTGGATACGCTTGGATGTGGCTCAGTGGCGCAATAAACCCCTGCCTGATTAGTTACGGTCTCTACTTCAGACGCAGATCTATGATTCTGGCAGGTTGCGCCGGCCAGATTTTTATCTATGGCATGATAGCGATGAAGGGTGTCCTACTATCCATCTTCGTGATTCCGCTGTGTTACGTCGCATTATCCCGCAGGAACGCGCAATTCGGGAAGCACCTTGTCTGGGGGACTGCCGCCCTGTTTGTATTTCTCAACCTGCTTAACGCAGAACTCGGTGTTGATTATGAAGGGCCCGCCCTTTGGCCGTCCGTGCTGGTATTGATGCGGACTTTCGGGGTGCCCGGACTGTCAACCGCCGCTTACCACGACTTCTTCACGGACCACCCACACACCTATTGGTCTCACGTGAAAGGCGTGAATCTGCTCATCCAATACCCATACCAACGTCCGATCCATATGGAAGTGGGGACCTTTATGTCGGGTGAGGAGAATCTGTCTGCGAACGCGCATTTCTGGTGTCAGGATGGCATTACCGCGCTGGGTTTGCCGGGCATTATCGTGGCCTCGCTTCTGTTCGTTTTGATTTTTTGGGTCTTTGACAGTCTGGCAGCCACTCACGACATAAAATTGACGGGGGCCTTGACTAGTGTCGCCGCTATGAATTTTTCCAACGCATCGTTGTTTACGAGCAGTTTCTCCGGGGGCCTGTTTCTGCTGATGCTTCTGCTTTACTGGATGCCGCGTCCGCGAAGTTTACAGGCTCAAAAAAGTCCTGTTTCGCCTTATCCAGCCAGGATCGCTCACGATGCACTGAATTGTTAACGTTTATTTCATCAAAGGAAGTAAGCGAAATCTATTCGCTAAAGAACGTCATGGCGAAAGTAACAATTGTTGCATGCGTCTACCCCCCCGAACCGCTCGTCGCCGGCAGGATGTGCCACGATTTGGCTTCATTCCTCGTCGAAGAAGGCCATGCCGTGCATGTTCTGTGTCCGTTTCCCTCGCGTCCATTAGGAGTAGACCATCCAGGCTTCGAAAGTCGTAATAAAGTCGACAGACGCAGCGAGAGCGGTGTGACCGTCGTTCGTTTGCCGTCCTACACTGCGCCGCAGTCTAGTTTGTTTCCTCGGCTCCGTGAGAGCATCGGTTTCGGCCGTCACGCGGCACGCTTTCTCCAAGGGCAGCTTCGGGACTCGGATGTCGTTTATGACCTGAATTGGCCATTGCTTGGGCAAGCCATGGTTTCCCGGACTGCGGTCAAGATGAACGTGCCGCTTGTAACCAGTATCTTTGATATCTACCCCGAATCGCTCTTGGAAAAGCTTCCTCGTTCGATTCGGTTTCTGCTGGCCGGACCACTTCGCGGCATCGATCGCCGAACCGTGCGCCGAGCAAAGCGTGTCGTGGTGATCTCCGAGAACATGAAGCAGGTCTACTGCAAGTCCCGTGGCATTCCGCTAGAGCGACTCGTAATCGTGCCTACTTGGCAGGATGAAAGGCCATTTTGGCCTCTCCCATCTCGGAGCTCCGCCTCCATTCGTTACGGTGTGGCCACGGACATTTTCACCTTTATTTACTTGGGTAATCTTGGGGCGGTGGCCGGAGTGGGGAGCCTGATTCAAGCTTTTCACCGAGCGGATTTGCCCAGGGCGCAGTTGCTGATAATTGGCGAAGGCTCCAGAAAAGCAGCCTCTCAGTCGCTGGCAGGGGAACTTGGATGCAAAAATGTCCGATTTATATCGGACCCGGAGGTGAACAACGTCCCGTTGTTGCAAAGTTTGGCCGACGTATGTCTCTTGCCTGTCAAGCGCGGCGCGGCGTTCAGTTCAATTCCATCGAAACTGGCCGCCTACCAGTTTTCCGCCAAACCCGTGTTAGCGGCGGTGGATTCAGGGAGTGATACCGCACGGGCAGTTAACGAATCCAAAGGCGGCTGGGTAGGCGAGCCCGAGAATGTAAATTGGATTGCGAATCAAATGAAAATTGTGTCGCAAATTCCTCCCGCACAACTACACCAGATGGGACTTCATGGTCGAGCTTATGGCCTTGAGAATTACTCCCGTGCGAAGTGGGTTGAGGTCTTGTCCGATGTAATTCTCGGCGTAGCGAAAAAAAGGCCGACCCGCGCACTGACTTCCGCGAGCAGTCTTGTGTCTTATTGAGATCCGGGATGAGCATTTGAGAACGATCGACGCGTGATTAAATTTTTGACTCAAAATGATACTTGAAACGAGCTCTTGATATTATTGTATCAGCCACCGCACTCGTGGTGCTCAGCCCCATGCTGTTGTTTCTCGCTTTGCTGGTTCGCCTGACGTCCCGAGGACCGGCTCTCTTTTGTCAAGAGCGACTCGGCAGACACGGAACCCCTTTTGAGTTCTACAAATTTCGAACGATGCGCCTGAATGCACCGGATATCCGCAATCCGGATGGTTCAACCTTCAATGCGGAAGACGATCCGCGCGTGACTCCGGTAGGACGGTTTCTCAGGAAGACGAGTCTGGATGAGTTACCACAACTGATTAATGTATTGAAAGGAGAAATGAGCCTGGTAGGCCCCCGGCCCGACAAAACCGATCAGGCAAAGCTATATACGGAGCAGGACCGTCGCAAACTGCTTGTCAAACCAGGCATTACCGGCCTGGCTCAGATCAGCGGCCGAAACACCATTACATGGGAACAACGAAAACGTCTCGACGTCCACTATGTAGAAAATCAAAGTTTGTGCCTGGACTTCAGAATCCTGTTCAAAACATTGCCGTATGTCGTTTTGCGACGCGACGTGTTTATCAATGTGAATCCTGAAAAAGCTCGTGAAGCGCGTCAAAGTTAATTCTTACTCTTCGGCCGACTGGCCGCTGGTTCAGGAGATCATCCAGCAATGGCAGTTCAAACCGTTGTCACAATACTGTGCTCAAAACTCCCCTGAGTTGACGAAGCTTTGGCTGGGCCGCATCAAGACCCTTTTGACGAACCCGGAATGCACCGCATGGATTGCTCACGGTGGCACTGGCACAACAGGGTTCGCCCTGCTGTGCCGGTTGCCTTGGGATACCAACCAACTTTGCATTCCGGTCGCACGTCTCGATTTTTTAATCTCTACGGGTGATTACCTCAACCAGTGTCGAATCCATTCTGCCCTATTGAAGGCTGTCTGCGATTTCTGCAATCGCGAGAGTATCGGATACCTTTCTGCTCGAATTGACGCCTCCGAAATTTCGGCGTTGCACGCGTTGGAAGGGTTCGGATTTGTGACGCTCGATGGGATACTGACATTTGGGATGAAGCTGAAGAAGAAAGCCCCCGCAAACTCTGCCGCCAAGGTTTCGATCCGTCCAGCCACTCAAAAAGATAACAACGTCCTCGCCGAGTTGGCGCGGAGTTCATATTTATTTGATCGTTTTCACACGGATCCGGTAATTCTAAAAGTGCTGGCGGATGAGCTATTTGCAAGTTGGGTTCGAAATTCGTGCAGTGGAAAAGTCGCCGATTCCGTGATCGTCGCCGAAAATGGTTCAGGAGTCGTCGGGTTCGTCACCTGCAAGTTGCAGCACGATTCAAAGAATTATTTGGGAACAACAATTGGCAACATCGTGCTCGTCGCCACGGTCAAGGAAGCTCAGGGACAGGGAATCGCGCGTGCATTGACTCAAGCCAGCCTCGACTGGTTCAGTCGGCAGGAGGTGGACATCGTAGAAGTAGGCACTCAACTGCGCAATATTCCGGCCGTCCGGCTTTATGAGAGTTCTGGCTTTCGTTTGGTTAAATCAAGCCTTTCCCTTCGCAGATTCTGGAAGAAAAGGAGCTGATTTGGTCGCTCCCTGGTAGCCGTTTGCGAAAATTCGTTGATTCAAACCAGCCGCCATGCGGATTAGAGTCGCCAAACTTAAAGACGCGGCCGCTTTGGCACGGGTCCATTACGCGTGTTCGCCGGAACTTGCGGAGAGTTTCATGGCTCGACTTGGCCCGCAGTTCCTGCGGCAGTACTATCGGGTTCTATTGCAGGAAAAAAACAGTGTGGTGATCTGCGCCGAAAACTCGAATCAGGATGTGGTGGGCTTCATTTCTGGCTCGCTGGATGCGACCGAACATATGCCTGAGCTAAAACGCCATCGCGTCAGCTTGTTCCTCGGCGCTTTGCCTGCGTTGCTTCGACATCCAAGTTTGCTCAAGGGTATGCTGGACCGCCAGAACTCGAAGTCCGCCGACGTGGCCGATGATAGTTTTGTCGTGCTCACGGGTGCTCGCTGGGAATTCTGGGCACATTTGCCCGAAGCACGGGCGGGCGGTGCGGCCTTGAAACTATTCAAGAGTTGGCTCACGATGATGCGCGGTTTCGGAACGGGCACCATCCGATTTGAAGTCGATGAAGACACCCCAAAAATTGTCCGGCTCCACCGCACGTTAGGAGCCCAGGTCCTGCGCAAGTACACAACCCCGGACGGAAAATCCCGATTCCTGATGGCGTATCCCTCCTCGTCGTGAATTAGACGAATCATCTCCCAAACCAAGTTCCTCCCCGATTCAATGTTTCTTTGAATTCCATCACCCAATGCAAACCGTACCCTTTTTTAAACCAAATATCGAAGAAGCTGAAATCAATGAAGTCGTCGATACACTGCGCTCCGGATGGCTTACGACCGGACCAAAAACGCGCCAGTTTGAAACAGAGTTCGCGGCTTATCTCGGCCAGAAGCATGCACTCGCAGTGAATTCCTGTACCGCGGCACTTCATCTGGCCCTGGAAACGATTGGCATCCGAAGAGGGGATGTCGTTGTGGTTCCCACCATGACGTTCGCCGCCACCGCGGAGGTTGTACGGTACCTCGATGCCCGGCCACTCCTGGTGGACTGCCGACTGCACGACTTCAACATGGACATCGCTGACGCGGCGACGAGAATTGAAGCTGCTCTCGCGCAAGGAGGGAATCTGAAGGCGATCATTCCGGTTCACTACGGCGGCCAGATCGGTGATACAGATGGCGTGGCGGCTCTGGCCAGGCGTTATGGTCTGAAGATCATCGAAGATGCGGCACATTGCTGTCCCGCTTTTTTCCGCAACGAGGAGTCGGAGGACTGGAAACCTATCGGAACCAGCGCGGATATCAGTTGCTACTCATTTTACGCGAACAAGACAATCACGACCGGTGAAGGTGGCATGGCCTGCACGCAGAATGATACGTATGCGGAGCGGATGCGGATTATGTCGCTACATGGCATTTCAAAGGACGCTTGGAAGCGTTTCACGGCAGAAGGTTCCTGGTATTACGAAATTGTGGCGCCGGGATTTAAGTACAATTTGACCGACATCGCGGCGGCAATTGGTTTGCATCAAATCCGAAAAGCGAACCGGCTGCATCAACAACGCGTTGAAAAGGCTCGGCTTTACACCGCCGGTCTGAGTGACGTAGACGAATTGATTCTGCCCCAGGCGCAACCCAATCGAATTCACTCCTGGCATCTTTACGTAATTCGCCTCAAGCTGGATCGGTTGAAGATTGATCGGGCGCAATTTATCACCGAACTCAAGCAGCGAGGCATCATCACAAGTGTGCACTGGATGCCACTGCATATGCATCCCTACTATCGCGAGAAATATGCCTGGCAACCAGACGCAATTCCTGTCGCTTATCGCGAATATCAGCGAATGTTATCACTTCCATTGACGTCGACATTGACCGAGAATGATGTAGAAGACGTAATTTCAGCGGTTACTG
>JBDTOW010000010.1:0-15281 GCA_039933075.1 Verrucomicrobiota bacterium
GGGTCCCATCGCCACCACTGAATCCGCCGCGTGGGTGAAACTCAACACCAACTCGCTCACCTGGGAAGTCCTCCAACGGATCAGAGGCAACGGCGGCAACGCGGTGAATGTTGCGCTGCCCGGCAGTGGCGCTTATGCGCTGGTGGTGCCCGATGCCGCGCCGATTGCGCCTCCGCTGCCAGCGGTTGGAAATATTCTCCCACCGAGCACAGAGCAGCAGCCCGACCCAACGAACCTCGTTGCCAGCGGCACAGTGACGCCTAACGTCAGCCCCGCCAGCAAGCTGCCGGAACTGGTGACCGCCACCGGAGAAATCGTCGTCACGAACCTCGCGGGCAGTCTTCCCAGCGGCACGTTGCTGCGCGGCGAAGTGACCGAGACCTACAATCTTCGTGATGGTTCGCGCCGCGTCTCGCCGCAGTATGAAAATTTCATCGTCGGCTATCAGCGTCCGGGCGATGCGAACCTCGCTACCTTGCACGCGACGTTTCCCCTGCGACCGCTCCTGCTGTTCGGCGCGGAAGTGCTGAACGATGCGACGGTGAAGATGGATGTTTTATCGCCGACCGCGTTCGGTGGTACTGTTCTGGATTCCACGGGAGGGCAATTGGCCAGTGGCAATCTGCGAATCCTCGCCGGCTCGGGTGATCTTCTCAGCGTGCAAGCGGCGCAATTGCGGCTGCTTGATCCGACAAATTTCGCAGCGCTCGTTGCCGCGAACATGACATTGGTAGCGGCTTTTGATTTATCGATTGGCTCGGTCGCGCCGGATCGCAAACTGATCGCGCAATGGAGCGGATCTCCAGCGAGCAGTGTGCTCGTTCTGGCGAAAGTTCTGAGCGATCGCGGGGTTTATGGTTTGCAACCGGTCGAGCGTTTGGCCAGTGACGCCGCGGGCCAACTTTCCAGTACGGAACCAGCGAACGGCGAACGGCTGCCCGGTATTGCGGGCGCGGGTCAATACGCGTTGCTGCGGATGAACGCGCCGCAAGCGCTTATCAGTGGTGTCGCGAAAGACGCGCGCGGTCAACCGGCCGGCGGCCTCGTCGTGCGCGCTGGCCCGTGGCTGGCGATTTCAGCGGCGTCGACAGGCGCGTTCAAACTGCTCGCCCCGGCCGGTGCCGCGGAACTTTCCGTTTCCGATCTTACGACTGGCGACACGGGCCAAATCACCATCGCCGTTACGAGCGCGCAGGACGCATTCATCGCCGACCTTTCGACCGGCTCGTCTGCGCCGCGCGTGCTGGCGGTCGTGCCGGCGGCGAACGCAACCGGCGTGTCGCGCCTTTCGCCGATCGTGGTGACATTCAGTGAACCGGTGAATCCGGGAACGATTGCGGCCAATGGCGTGCGCTTGCTCGGTACCAACGGCCAGCCCGTCGCCGCCAGCCTCACGCTGAATTTGAAGAACACCACCGCCACGCTGTTGCCGACAGATCAGTTACCCCCGAGTGCCCGTCTTACAGTCTCGCTGGCGCCAAGCGTCGCCGACGCGAGCGGTCTGCCACTGGAAGGGCCGCGCGAGTTCAGTTTCACCACGGAGTCGGACACGTTCCGCCGGAACGACGCCGCGCTGCTGATCTTGGAGCCAGCAAACGGCATTGCGCCGATGACGGGCGGCGCTGGACTCGCGGAGCCGGAATCACCGGTGATTCTGGTGAACGAGACCACCGGGTTCACCAGCACCGTGCTGTCGAAACCCGACGGCAGCTTCTCGAACAATATCTCCGCGAGCGTGGACGACACGTTGAGCGCTCTAATCGTCAATCGCAACGGCACGCGCAACATCGTGCCAGCCAGCCGGCAGATTTTCCGCGACGGCAGCGTGGGACTGTTCCAGGGAGGAGGCATCCTGGAAGCACCGGGCGCCGGCGGGACGGTGCAGGTGATCGTGGAACCAGGAGCGATTGCGAACAAATCGAAATTCTCGATCCAGGCGATGGGCGTCGCGGAATCGCTCGTCGAGGCGAAAAACACGCCTCCCGCCGGTGGCAAACTGCTCGGCGGGCTGCGTTTCAAGATTGAAGGGGACGCATTGCGCGCGCCGGCAAAAGTGAGGTTCCCGGTGGACGCGGCCTCATTAGACCTGCCACCAGGCGTTTCGCCGGAACAAGCCAGTTATGCCGTCACGGTCCCGAAGGAAGTCAATGGCGTCGTGGCCTACCAGTACGTGGACAAGATGCGCTTTAGCGGGGGCTTCCTTCAAACCAACCCGGGAATTCTGGAAAGCGCTTTTTTCGCCATCATCAAGGCGGCAAACGGCAATCAGTTGACCATCAGCGGCCAGGCCCTATCCGCTGCTTTTAACACCAACGGCCCAATCCCTTCAACCATCCGGGCCGTTCCCGGGGCCGTGGTTTTCATCAATCAGTCTGGCCAGGCGCTGGGAAGCGCCAGTGGCGTCGTGGCGGCGGGCGCCCTCGTGGCCGTCAGCGCGGAGAACGGCGCCTTTGAATTTTTGGCCACCGGCGGCTCTTTGGATCCGGCGGGAAACGCCTTCAGCCTGCTCGCTGCGAGTCCGCTCTTTCCCGGCCGGCTCGGCACTGGCAGCGCGGCAGTGAAGGACGTGGAGGCCCTGCTCATTTCGGCCAAGGGTGACGTCGTGTTTGATCGCGCCGCCTCTCCGGTCAGCGCTGCCGGCCCCGACCATGTTCCCCCGACGATTTCCGCGGCGCATTCCCCGCGCAACCCCGCCGTGGGCAACACCACGCGGCTCGTCGTGCTGGCCAACGACGACCGCCAGATGAGCACTGCCACCGTGTCAGTCGGGGCGCTGACAGCGTTGGATTCAGCAGTTCCGGTGACAGCCGCTGACGTCACCCTGAACATCGTGCAACAGATCCAGCAGTCCCCGCAAACACTGCGGCAGGAATACGACGTCACCGGGAACAAACCGGTCCGCGTGAACTTGCTCATTTCGGCGGATGACACCAGTGGGAACGCGCAGTCAGTCGCGTACCCGATTGAATTCGGCGGCGCAGGTGCGGTGCTCGTCAATCCCACCCCGAATCCGAGCGACACCAATTCGCCGTTCGTCGTTTCTTCGCAACCGGAGATCGGCGCGGAAACCGTCCTGCCCGGCACGCCAATCACGATTACCTTCAATGAGCCGGTTGACGCGGGGTTTACTCAAAACCTGAACCTTGCGTTTCAATTGCAGCCACCGGCGGGCACGCCGGGCACCCGGCTCAGCGACGACAAGCGTTCCGTCACACTCACCTTCTACGCGCTCCAACCGGGAACAGCTTACAACCTTCTCGTCACGTCGATTGTTCAAGACATCAACGGTAATGGACTGGATCAAAATCCATACAACTCAATTACCTTCGAGAGCTTTGCGCTGCCGTTCAAAACCGCGTCGTTTGTCAAAACGCCATTGCCGGGCGTGGTGTCGGGCGGCGGCGTGGCCGCCATTGGGCGCACCTTGTTTGCCCTTGATCGGGCGGGACCGCTCGAGGGCGCGCTGGCAGTGATTGACGGCTCTGATCCGGGGCAGCCGATTTTGGTCACGCAATTCAACCTGGATTCTTTCCCGCGCGACATCATCGCGATTCCGCACTACGCGTACAAGCGAACGCTCAATGGTCCGACGGAAACCAACAACCTGCTCGTGATTGTGGGAGGGACGGTTGCGGGCGACGGTCAATGGATCACCGTCATTAACGTCACCGATGCGGCGCATCCAACAAAGGTCGCGTCCACTTTTGCGACGCGGTCTTCAATCGCCGCGCTCACCAAGCTCGCCTGGTCGCCGCCGCTGCTCGGTTACCTGGAAAACGACGCGGACATTACCTCGGTGAGCCTGGTCAATCTTCAGCTTTTCATCTACGCGCAAAACCTGCCCGACACCAGCTTCAGCAATGAGCCGGCCGATGGTGATCCCGGACTCGACCTTAACGGCGACGGAGATTACGTGGACGCAGGCGAGAAACTGCCGCGGCTGGCGAGCTCGCGGCCGCGCAGCGGTTTGATTAATAACGGGCTGGTGGCGAGCCATACGTTGCGCGCGGAAACGACGCAGCGCATTAACGACTTTGACCTTGGATTCGGCGGTGCTTTCCTGGGTCTCGCAGTCGGGCCGGGAAACGAATTGCTGCCCAACGGGAACCCGACCGGGCCGGCTGTGTCCGCGCAATACGTCACGCTGGTCAACGGTAATGTGCGGCAGGACCGCACCCAAACGTCCTTCAATCTTCCCGTCACGCCAAAGCGGCTGACTCTGTTGTTTGGAGTGCCGCTGGATCTGGGCGGATCAAATCGCTTCGCGAATCTGGCATTGGTGACATTGCCACCGGCGCCGGGCGCGCAATCCGGGAGAATCATGGTGATCGACTTCACGAGTCCGCTCTCGCCGAACCAGCTCTCGGAAATTCCGATTCCCAGCCAGCACGGCATTCCCCAGAGCATCGTGCGGCGTGACGACGGCTTGCTGATGCTGGCGACGAGCAACGATTTGTTGCTGCTGGATCCAAAAAAACTGGGTCAAGCGATGCCGGCGGGCGCCACGGCGACGCATCCATCCTTAGTCGGGATTTTCCCGGGTTTTGGAGGCGGGGCACGCGCGTTCGTTGGGACCGCCCAAGGGTTTTACGCCGTTGCGCTCGGCGGCAACAACCAACTCGGCGGACTAGAGGGAGCGGTCAACATCACGATTCACACTCCGGGAGCGCTCGGCGTTCCTGGCCACGCTATTCCCGAAGCCGGCGAAGACAACCCGTTTAACGTCGTCGTTGCCGTCAATGATGACGACGACGACGGCGTTCTCCCGCCCAATGACACAAACGCGGTTGCGCGGCTGCCGCAGGCGCATTTCGACAACGGCGATGCCGTGGCCGGTCCGCTGGACAATGACCTGGTCAAACTGGCATTGCGCCGATTGCCTCCGACCAGCACCGCCGCTTACGATGGCAAGCTCCTGCTCGAAGTCAGTTCCACGGGCGGCACGACCCCGGCGGTACGGCTCTTCAACTTTGTGGGCAACGCGCTTAGCGGAGGCACGACGAACTCCCAGGGCACGTTGACATTTGACACTGATTTCGCCAGCCACACTGGGCCGCTGATTGAGTTGGCGCAGCATGACGTGGACATTTTCGCCGAAGGAGTGCGGACTAACTCGAATGTTACCTTCAAGATCACGTATTCCGAGGCGAACGGCACTATCATTGGCACGGACGCGGTCCATTGCGCGGTGGCGAAACTCAAGATTGTCGAGGTCTGGTCCGACCAATTCGACGGCCACCGGGACAATCTATTGCCGAACCTGGCGGGCGCATATTTCGCGGACTCGCCCAACAAATATCTCTTGATGGGCAATCGTGCCGACCACAATTCGCATGTCGGAGCGCGCATTCAGGTGGATCCCAACCTCGATGCCATCAAGCAGAAGATCAAAGTGGCGCTCCTGCCCGTGCGGAACGAGCTACCATCCGGGATAACGTCTCTCACGCCCCTGGGCACCAGCCAGATGATGCAAGGCGCGCTAAACCCGGCTCACGACCAATTCAAGATCATCGCGCCGGCTGACTTCGGGCGCCATTTTTTCGTCTGCGCCGGTTTCGATTACACGTCCACCCCGGAACTGCGGACTGAGGATGTCACCACGGTATTCGGTGGCCGCGCTTACCTCGCCGGCTCGGACTTGACGGTTTCGTTGAACGCCGTCAGCCAGCATTATCTATCGAGTGATCCGCATCTGGAGATCGTCAACCAATTCGATTTCGACACCGTGTTTGCGAAATGGTCGACGATCGCGCTGTTGACGAGCCTTGCGCCCGATCTAGCCCTGAAGTTTGCCCCGATGAATTTGCAGGCATTCGTGCTGGGGATAGACATGCGCGTGCCCGATCTTTCAGGAAACAGCAGCCTCTCGTTAGCTCCAGATCCGCCCGGCACTGTTTTCATTCCAAATTCTTCCGAGCACAACCTCGGCTTCTACTACGACTCCACGGGCGTTCCCAGAATTCCCACCTACACCATCCTGCCCACGGTCAGCGACCTGCAGAACCGCGTCGTCGGCAATTCGCGTTTTCTCGCCGAGATCGCATCGAAGGTCCAAAGCAAGGCTGCTGAAGTCAAAGCGACGTTCCTTGGCACGCCCGGCCAGGTGCAGACTCTCCAGTTTACTTGGAACTTCGCGGACGGCCTCGACTTTGCGTCGGGGGGCGGACTATGCGACTTCAATGTTGACATGAGTTCGGTCACGACCTTTTTCCAAACTATGGCTCAGGGATTACTCACCTGTCCGGAGTTCGATCTCAAGGTCGCCCTCGGCGGCTGCAACTACAGCGTCGAAGCGACAGTCCTCGTCGAAGCGGTGCCGGCGCCTTATACGGTGGCAAGCCAATTGAAGGTGAAAGCCATCCATGTGAAAGGATTTCTCTCCGATCGTTACGACTGGAAATACGAGGCGGACTTGGATTACCCGATGGCAATCCTTCAGGCGGGGCACGGCACCCTGGGAAACGCCGGCCGCGTGTTCCAATACAAAATCCCTCTCGACCGCGACATCACTGACCTGGGGCCTTTCGCCAACGTGTTTCCATGAGCTTCCGCAGCCTTGACGGTCGTCGCCCGGGGATTCGATTCGCCACCTGGAGTGGCTGGGGCCTTATCAGCGACTGCGTCGTAATACTATCCATGAAAGTTTTCGCGGCTTGCGCATATTTTCTGCTTCTCCCCGCGACGAAGTATGTGTTCCGCGTAGCGCAGATTTGTAATCTGCTGTACCGCAGAATTGCATTCTGCGGCACGTCCACAAGTGCCAGTCCGCTCGAACTTTCGGACACTCAGCCGATTACAAATCGGCGATACGGCAGATTACAAATCTGCGCTACGACGCCGCGCTGTGCGCTAAACACATACACAACGAACGAGTGGGGAGACGACCGAGGAGAGGGGCAATCCAAACAAGCCAAGGCGCCTCCCCTCCCTGTCCCTCTCCTCCATCGGATGGAGGAGAGGGAGTTGCTTCGGTTGCGACTGTGCCGCGCTGGAGTTTCGGGTTTGGCGGCCGTGCTCATCGGGTCCACGACTGTGTTCGCCCAGGCGCCTCTGACAACGCTGGAATACAGAATCGTCGGCACCCAACTCACCGTCACCCCGGCCGCGTTGTCCGTCCCCAAAAACATTGCGGGCTCGGTGCTCGTCACGTTCACCGGTCCAGCCAATTCCCTGGCCGGCGCGTACGTCGAAGCCACGCTGCGTGGGCCGTCGTTCGCCGCGCGGCGGATTGTCGGACAGGTGAATCAGCCGCTGCTCCTGCCGGCGCTGCCGCTGGTGGGCGATTATCAACTCGACAACATCCGGCTGGTCGATGCGGTCACGGGCGAGACGAAGATGGAAGCGACGCCATCGAGCGTGCCCGTGCGCGTCTTCGACGAAGTGCTCGTCTCTCGGGTCACGTCGCGGCCGCTCACGCTCGCGGAAATTCAGGACAAGGGCATTGTCATTGACGACGCGAACTTCCGCGCGGTCGAATTCGAAGTTGGTTTCGTGCTCGATGGCAGAACCATACCGGTGAGGTTCCCTGTCATCTCGCCGGCGTTCAAGGCGTCCACGGAACTCATTCCCAAGGCTGAACTCGAAAAGAAGCTCGCCGAGGCTGCCATTCTCAATCAGGAGATCGCCGCCACCGTGGAACTGCCGCCGGAACTGGAGCAATCGAAGCTCAACATTCAGATCACGGGCATCAACTTTCAATTCGTCGATGTAGGCGAGTCGGACATCGCGTTGCGGATCCCGCCGATTCCCGCGCTCATGGTCATTCCGGGCAACATCGGATTTCTCAATCAATTCTTCTCCGTCCAGATTTTCACCGAGAACGGCGCGCCGGGCGGCTCCGGTCTCAGCGTCAACAACGTTCAGGCCAAGCTCATTTTGCCGCCCGGGCCCGACCGCATCGCCAGCACCAATTACAACCAGCCCGGCGACGACCCGCTTCGTTTCGCCCGTGTCGGAACGGACAAAATCATTCAGCCGACACAAACCATTACGCGCCCAGGCCCCGATGGAAAAACCGGCACGCCCGACGACATCCTGCGCTTGCAATCCGGCGATTCCGGCACGGCGGAATTTCTCGTCGAAGGTTTGCAGGAAGGCTTGCACGTGATGGATCTCGATCTCACTGCCGATCTCGAAGGTCTCGCCGCCGGCGTCGTGAAAGTCAGCGGCAAGGCCGCCGGTTCGGTGCTCGTGCGCAATCCAAAATTCTCGCTCGCGTTTTCCCATCCGCGCACCATCCGCGCGGGTGAGCCGTACGACGCGAGCGTGACAATCCTCAACACCTCCATCTCGCCCGCCAACCTTGTGCGCGTTACGCTGCCCGCCACGGCGTTGAGCGGCGGTGTGCTCGAAAGCCCGGAGACCGTCGAACTCGGCACGATTCTTCCCGGTGAAACGGCGACGGCGAAATACCGCGTCCGCTCGCAGCGCACCGGCGCGATTTCATTCTCCAATCTCACCACCTCCGACGAAAGCACTGCGGGCCGCTTTCGTTTGAGCATGGGCATCGACGAACGCGGCGTCGTGCTCTCGCCCGACACGATTGCGATGCCGGATTTCGCGAACGCGCTTCCGTCGAGCCCTTTGGACGCTGCGAATCGCGTACTCGGCCAGGCGCTCAGTGTTGCTACGGCGGGACAACTCCCGGCCGGCACGGTCAAAGTTCCCAAATCGATCATCACCAAACGTGTTCTCGAACTCGCTGAAGCTGGCCAGCGTTTGCGCTACGGCGACTCGACCAACCGCGTGCTTGCTGACCTGCTGCTGGATTGGCAGGGCGGGCGAAACGGAGACGTGGGCTTCGATCAAATCCTGCGCGTGACCGACGCGGGCCGCGAATTCCGCGAGGCGCTGATGGCGGAAGTGGAAACGGCCGACGCTCTGGACGGCGCGGCGCGGCTTGTTGAACGCGCGCCTGATCTCACGGGTCGCGGCGAAGCCTGGGCGCTGGCGTCGGTTAATCTTTCCGGCATCGAACTGTCCCTCAACGACGGCACGAACTCTGCCACACTCGATCACAGCGATGTCGTTCGCGCGCTTGCTTATCGGGGCGGGCGCGGCCACTGGCTCGCGGCCGGTGCACTGGGAACGAACACCGTCTTCAAGTGGACGGTGACGAACACTGCGCCCTCCGTTCAGTTGGCCGCGCTGCTCATCGGCACGAATGGAACGGCCCGGCAGTTTCGCTGGACGGTCGCCAATCCACCTGCCGGTTCTTGCTATTCCTTCGCGGTCGCGGACGCTTCGGGCGCCTTGCTCGTGGACAGCAATTGCGACGGCACACCGGAGAGCTCGCTGCCCGCGACGATTCAAAACGTCGCGGAACTTCCGCCGCAAGTCGTGGCCGTGTTGCAAGACCCGTCCGTCCACGCGGGGCGGCCCTTCAGAGTTTGTTTTCCTGGTGTGCCGATATTTCCGCAAAACTACGCCACCGTGCTTGCGGTGCTGTTCTCAAAACCGATGACGGCCGGCGGTGTGAACGTTCCCGCAGCCTACGCGCTCGAAAACGGCAATCGCGCAAACTCGGTTCAAATCCAGCCTGGCGGGCGCGTCGCGCTGCTGAACATGGCGCGGCCCGTTGGCGCCATCCGCCCGCGCACGATGACCGTTAGGGGCGTCTCCGATCCGCGCGGCAACGCTGTGGCCGCCAATTCGAAACCGGTGCTGACAGAATTGCGTGCCGGCACCGCGATTCGTGGTCGCGTCGTGCGCGCGGACGGAAGTGTCGCCACCGCCGTGCCCGTCACGCTGACTTACTACGACCTCGACGGCGGCGGCGTGGGTTGCCAGACGTTCATCGCCCGCGTGAGCCAGGTGTTCACCGATCTGAATGGCTCCTTCGAGTTCGATTTCGTGTTATCCGGCATTCCGTATTCCGTGAGCGCCACAGACACCACGGGCCTGCCGCCGGAAGCCATTCAGGCGATCCTGGAATCCGCCTCCGGCGACGCGTTCGCGAGGGAAAAACTTATTGCTCAACTCAACACGAAAAAAGATCAGGACTCGTTGCTGACGTCGTTCGGCACGGCGAATCTGCCGGAAGCCATCGCGAAAGCGGAAGGCATTGACCGCGCGTTACAGCGCGATCTCGTTCCGCTCGGCTCGGCGCGCGAAGGAGCGGAAACCATCGTCGCCTTGCGATTCCGTGGCCGCGCCGTTGTGAACGGCCAGGTGTTGGCTGCGGATGGCGCAACGCCTGTGAGCGGCGTCGCGGTGAATCTCTTTCCCGATCCGGACTCGCGTGAACTTGGACGCGGGATCCTCTCGGACTCGAGCGGGCGCTTTGCGTTCTTTGGCGTGCCGCTGGGCCTGTTCACCGTGCAAGCCACCGCGCCCAGCGGCCAATTCCGCACCGTGGCCGGTGTACTCGACACCGGCGGGGAGACCCGTAACCTCAGCATCGTTCTCTCGTCGAACGTCACCACGCCCGCCGCGCTGCGCGGCCGAGTGTTCGAGCCGGACACGATTACGTCACATCCGAACGCACGAGTTTTCGTCGGGCGTTTCAACGAACAGAACCAATTCGTGGATGTCGTCGCGGCGGTCACGGCGGACGCGGACGGCTTCTGGGTTGCGACCAATTTTCCGGCGAACACATACGACGTGGCAGCGGTCTCCTTCGATGGCAAACGCAAGGGCGACCGCCGTGGCATCCAGGCGACGCTCGCCATCGACACTCAAGTAAACATAGCGCTCAACGGACGCACCACCGTTTCGGGCCGCGTCGAGTTTTTTAACGGCGTGTCCGTGGCCAACGCGCTCGTGGCCGGCGGCGACAGCATCGTCCGCACGGATGCGCAAGGGCTCTTCACGCTGACAGGCGTGCCGACAGGCCGTCGCTCCATTGAGGCCGGCTTGGAGAAAAATCCCGCCGCCGGCATTGACTTTACGCGCCTGGGCAGCGTGTCGATCAACGTCGTCGCTGGTCTCGACAACTTCGCCGTCATTCGCCTGAACCCGGCGGGGCGCATCACGGGACGCGTGCTCGACGCGCTCGGCCAGCCCGTGCCCAACCTGCGCGTCGCTATTCCGGTGCTGGGCGGCTTTCTTTGGACCGATGCGGACGGATCGGGGAATTACGTTTTCTATAATCTCGGCCTCGACGAATACACCTTGAGCGCGCCCGGTCCGGAGGTGGCGAAGACCGACACCAGCGAAATCGCTGACCGGATTTTCGGCGGCAGCAGCGCTGAGATCAACGCTGCCCTCGGCGAAGCCTTCAAAATCTTCGTGGGAGCGACCGACCCGTTCCTCACCGGCGAGCCGTTCAATCCGAAGACCTGGGGCTTCACGCGCACTCGGCTCACCTTCGACGGCCAGACCGTCGTCGCGGACATCCGTTTCCTGCGGCCGGGGACAGTGTCGGGCACTGTTCTCAACGGCCAGGCCGTTCCCATCGGGGCGAAGGTGCGGCTTACCGGCATCGGCCCGCTCGCCAACGGCGCGCCGTCGTTCATCATTCGCGGCGACGCGAACAGCGACCCGGCACTCGGCACGTTTGAATTCAAGAATGCGTTGCTCGTGGGCGATTTCGGTTTGCAGGCAGCGTCGCCGTTTTTCCCGGTCGTCATTACCACGAGCGGGAAGACCACCTCTACCGAACCGAATTCGACGAACAACATTTTGCAATTCCCTGCTACGCGCGAGATCAACGGCCGGCTCACCGGCACGGTATTCAATCCGAACGGCTCGCGCGCCGGCAGCAATGTCATCGTGAAAATCAGTTTCGGCACGGACTACTCGATCAAGACCGGCACGAACGGATTCTTTGACACGCAAATCGGTTTGCCCGCCGGCGGCTACACCGTTGAAGTGAACGACCCGCTCAGCGGCTTAAAGGGCCAGTCGATCGCCACGGTGCTGCCGGGCATCACCAACGTCGCCAACGTGCAGCTCATCGGCAAAGGCGCATTGACGGTGCTGGTGAAACAGGCCAATGGCGCAATCGCGACGAACGCAACGGTCGAAATCCGTCTCGGCGCGTTTCCGAACGATACCTTCACGGGCAACACAGGAACCAATGGAACCATCGTTTTTCAGAACATTTTCGCCGGGCCTTACGCCGTGTGCGGTTCAATCCTCAGTGGGCCGACGACGATCTTTGGCCGCGCGGGTGCGACCGTTATCCCAACTCTAACAAGCACTGTAACCGTCACGCTCGGCCCGACAGCGACGATTCGCGGAACGTTCGTGCAACGCGATCGCGTCACGCCGGTGGGTTTTGCGCAGGTCACCGTGGGCAGCATCGGCTTCGCGACCACGGACGCGGCGGGCAAATTTGAAATCGCGGGCATTCCGCTCGGCACGTATCGCCTCGTCACGCAAAACCAGGTCACGGGCGTCGGCGCTGTCGCCAACGTCACGCTGGAGGTGGACGGCGAAATCCGCGACGTGCTCCTGGTCGAACAAGCGCGCGGCGAAATCCAGGGCTTCGTCATCAACGGATACGGCACGGGCTTCGTGCCCGGCGCGAACGTAAAGTTGAAAGTGAGCGAAGGATTCATGGCAGAGCGCGCGGTGACGACCGGGCCGGACGGCGCGTTCAGTTTTCCCGGCACGGCGGCGGGCAACTTTACCCTCGAAGCGGAAGATCCAGTGACGAAATTCAAAGGCAATGCTTCCGGCACGCTGGCGGAAAACGCGAGCGCGCTGCGCACGGATGTACCGCTGCAACCGCTGGCGCTGCTGGCGGGCACGGTCTTCGAGCCGGACGGCGTGACGCCCGCCACCAACGCCACGGTGCGGCTGACTAGCGGCGGCCTGTTGCTCACGACGGACACCGACAGCACGGGCCGCGTGGCATTCGTGGATTTGCCGCTGGGAAATTACACTCTGCGCGCTGATTCGCGCCGCACGGGTGCAACGCACAGCGCGGGCACAAACAACATCGCGCTCAATCTCGCCGGCACGGCGCCGGACTTCGGACTGCGGTTGCTCGGCGTCGGCTCGGTCGCAGGCGCAGTGTTCCTCGCCAACGGGACGACGCCCGCGAATGGCGCGGAAGTGATCTTGCGGTCGCAGGCCGCACTGTCCCCGACTGTGGAGGAGACGAAATTCACGGACGCGGCGGGCGGATTCAGTTTCGGCAACGTTGCTGTCGGCCCTTACACTTTGAGCGTGAAAGCGGTGGCGCTCGGCGCATCGGGAGGCGGCAGCATCGCCATCAACGGCGAGATCGACACCGTGCGGCTTGTGCTCGGCGCCAGCGGCGCAGTGGTGGGCCGGCTCGTGCGCGCGGACGGCACCAACGCCGTGGCGGGCGTGGACACGGCGCTCACGTTCAATTCGCAGAGCGGGCTGCCGGGCATCGCGGTGTCGCGATCGGATTCGAACGGCACGTTTGCGTTCGCGAACATTCCCGTCGGCGCGTTCGACTTCGAGGCCATCGCGAGCAGCTTCGGCGGCCTGGCGCGGTTCACTTCGCTGATCGCCGCGAATGGCCAGACTAACAACCTCGGCGATGTGCGGTTTGACGAAGACGATCCGCGCGTGGTGAGCGTGCTTCCGGCGCACACGACGGTGGGCATATCCATTGCGGCGACGGTGACGCTCGTGTTCAACGAGGCGCTCGCCACGAACAGCCTCAGCACGAACGGCATTTTCATTCGGCTCAGCGGCAGCGCGACGAACCTTCCGGCGACCCTGGATTTGATTCCTGATCGCCCGGACAACATTCCACGGCTGGTTCGCATCACGCCATCGCGTCCGTTGCTCAGCGAGAAAACGTACGAAGTGGTGGTCGTGGACGGCGAGCGCAAGGACGCGCTCGGCGGTGTCATCGCGCGCGGCCCGAATGACCTGGTGGGCCGCCCGCTTACTGCCCCGTTCGTTTCGCAATTCACCACGGCGGACAACGACCCGCCGGTGCTCGTTTCGATTTTCCCGAGCAACAACACCGTGCAGATCGATCCGCGCAGCGTTCCACGTCTGTCGTTCAATGAGCCGGTGCGCTCGACCGGATTTGTCTTCGCGGTCACCGGGCCGGGCGGAGAAATCGCGGGCACGACGAGCGGCGGATTGAACGGGCTCGTGCTCAACTTCACACCCGCGGTCGAGTTGCCGCCGAACGCGACCTACACCATCACGGTCAGCAACGTCCTGGACCTCGCGGGCAACCGCGCCACGAACGAACCGTTCGTCGTGAAATTCAACACGATCGATTCCCTCGGGCCGAATGTCGCTACCCTGCGGATAGCCGACGGCAAATTGCCGGTGGCTGGAAGCACGGTGCCGGTCGAAGCGTTACTGGCGGCGAACGAGCCAGGCGTCGCATTTCGATTCACGCAGGAGTTAAATCCGATTCCGGCCACGGGGAACCGCGCCAGCGTCGCGTTGCCCGCGAGCGGCAGCACGACCGTTCGCGCCATCGCCACTGATCAATTTGGCAACGACGGGCCGTTCGGCGAGTTGACGATCAACGTGACGGCAAACACGCCGCCGACCGTATCGCTAGCTCGCGGCACACCGGCAAGTGGTTCGCTCACGAACGGACAGGCCTTCACGTTGCGCGTGAGCGGCCAGGACGACGTGGCGGTGACGAACATCACCGTCGTCGGATTGGGCGCGGTGTCGTTCGCCACCAACCTTCCCACGAGCGGGCAGCAGCTCTTGAGTTTCGTCGTGCCGGCGAACGCGGTGCCGGGCGGTCTCTTCCAGTTCCGCGCGCAAGCGACTGATGCGCTCGGCGCGAAATCGACCGAAGCGGTGATTGATTTTGAGATCATCGACGGCGTGCCTCCGGCGGTCGCGATCTTGAGTCCGCCGGAAAATGCGTTGTTGAACGCCGCCCAGCCACTGAACCTGGTCGTGAGATCCGCCGACAATGGCGCCAATCACCGGCTGGAGTTGACGCTCACGGGTGGAGTGACCGGGACGCAGTCGATCAATGTCACGAGTCCGTCCGGCGCGCTGGTGACCAATACCTTTGTGGTGTCGCTCGCGAACGCGCCGACGAATGGCGCGACGGTCACGGCCACGATCCGCGCCATCGATAGTTCGACGAACACCACCACCGTTGCGCGCACATTTCGTTTGCCGGATCGCGTGCCGCCGCAACTGCTCTCAGCAAGTCCGACGAACTCAGCAATCGGTCAGTCGCTGTGGCTGAGCGCCGCGACGTTCGACTTTGACCAGCCGCTTGATCCGTTCTCGACAACCAACAACGTCGCCGTGACCAGCAGCACGGGAGCGCCGCCGCCGTTTGTCGTCAGCCTGGCCAATGGCAACCGTCGCTTGCAGGTCGTTCTCGAGCACCCGCTGATTCCGGGGGCGACTTACACGAA
>JBDTOW010000011.1:0-15096 GCA_039933075.1 Verrucomicrobiota bacterium
GGCTGGACTGGCGCGTGTTCGGCCGCACCGACCGCTTTTACATGAAGGAATTCGAGGCCGAAACCAACCTCCGCTGCTACCTGGTCCTCGATTGCAGCGCCTCGATGAGTTTTGGCGGAAAGCAGGAACGAAAAATCGATTTCGCCAAACGGCTGATCGCGTCGCTGGCCTATCTGGTCGTTCACCAGGGCGACGCCGCCGGCCTGGTCTGCGCGAGCCAAAAAGCTGTGTTCGACGTTCCGCCCCGCCGCAATCCGGCCCATTTGCAAAACATCCTCGAGACGCTGGAAAAAGCCGAACCCCGCGGTGATACCGGCCTGATTTCCGTGTTGCACGATCTGGCGGAGAAGATTCGCCGCCGCGCGCTGGTGATTGTTTTCTCCGATTTCTTTTGCGATCCCGAACCGTTGTTGAGCTGTTTTCAACACCTCCGATTTCAGAAGCACGACCTGGCGGTGTTTCATTTACTTGACCGGATGGAATTGGATTTCAAGTTCGATCGGCCCGTGCGTTTCGTCGATTTGGAAAGCTCGCTCAGCCTGGTCACCGAACCGGCCATGATCCGCGAGGAATACCTGCGGCAATTGCAGACCTTCCTGGATCGGCTGAAGTCGGGCTGCCACGAGTTCAAAGCGGACTACCGCCAAGTGACGACCGATCAGGATTACGAGAAGACGCTGGCGGGTTTCCTCGTGGAACGCGGGCGGTACGCGACGGCGGGGATGTGAATACATTTAACATTTTTGAAAGCTTGGCCCCGATTTTCATCACTTTTGCCTGAAGGCACTCGCCTACGCCATCGTTCTTCGCAAAAGCTCTTTCAAATGAGGGCGACGAAAAACCTTCTGCGTGCAGCTACGATCGTCGTGTTGGCTTCGATTCTTACGATTATGGTGTTGGCATTGCTCCAGCAGACCCTTTCAAGTCCGCCTAGCCTCTTCGCGTACGTCCGAGTCCCGAAAGATGTCGCGGAATCTTCGCGTCCAACCATGGGTCTTTTGATTTCGAACGCGGGGCCGGCGACGGTTCTATTTCGAATTCGTTCGCCCGCGGACGACTCTCCATTTCGGATCCCTCAATGGGACAAAGTGGTTAAGGGTGAGGTAATCGAAATCGACAATGTTGATTTCGAGTTTGGGTCAGCAAGGATTGCTGTTGAAGGGCGACGACGATGCACGGACGTCGAACGACTGCTGCACCATTGCTTGCGAGCGACCAAGGCGTTAATCGGAACTCACAACTTGCATTTCGCAAAACACATATACAAATCTGATGCCACGCGCTACGAGTTCGGCGATGTTTACGAACTCGTTGGAGCAGCTCCCGAATGGGTCAATCGGTCAGACAGCACGAAGGTTATTTTGGTAAAGTTGGTAAACACCGGTGCCCTTCGCGAGAGTCGGTTCGTAGGTTATTAGCTCCATGACCTTCCTCCAGCCATTCATCCTCTGGGCGTTGCCGCTGGTGTTGTTGCCGGTGATCATTCATTTGCTCAACCGGATGCGGCATCGCTCACAGCCCTGGGCGGCGATGCGGTTTCTCGTCTCGGCGACGCGCAGTTCGGCTGGTCACGCGCGGCTGCGCCAGTTCCTCATCTTGCTCTTTCGAGTTTTGGCCGTGCTGACGCTGATATTATTCGTGAGCAGGCCATTGGCCGGAGGCTGGCTGGGCTGGGCGCTTTCGCCGGCGCCGGACGCCATTCTGATTCTGCTCGACCGATCCGCCAGCATGGAAACTCAGATAGCCGGAACCACGACAACCCGGCGCGAACAGGCGCTGAAGCTACTGGCGCAGGCGGCGAAAGAATTCGAAGGCACCAGCCACCTGGTTCTGATCGATAGCGCGCTGCGCGCGCCGCAGGAGATCGCCAAAGCTGCCAATCTGACCGAGTTTTCCCTCGCGACTCCCACGGACACCGCCGCTGACATTCCCGCCATGTTGCAATCGGCGCTCAACTGGCTCGTGGAAAACCGCGCGGGCACCGCGGAAATCTGGATCGGCTCCGACTTGCAGCGCAGCAATTGGCAGGCGGACGATTCCCGCTGGAAAAATGTAATTGCCCAGCTCGCTGCGCTTAAACAAAAAGTTCGCGTCCGGCTGCTGGCGTCGAATCAGCCGCCCGACGCGGACACGTCAATCAGCGTCCGCGAAGTGGGCCGCCGGCTGCGGGGCGAGCAAAGCGAACTTCAATTTGTCCTGGACATCCAGCGCAACGCCAACAAATCGGAGGCCATTCCAGTCAAGATGACTTTGGACGGCGCGCGCAGTGAGTTGGAGCTTGCCATGGACGGCCAGTCTCTGCGATGGCGTCAGCGAGCGGACTTGGGGGAAAAGCGAAATGGTGGCTGGGGCAGTTTTGAATTGCCGGCAGATGCGAATCGCCGCAACAACACCGCCTATTTTGTTTACGGGGCGGACACGCCGCTTCACGCCAGCGTCGTGAGCGCGGATGCGCAGACGGCGCGCTATTTGAAATTCGCCGCGACGGCCATCGGAAAGGAGTCAGCGCAGCCCGCTGAGATTATTTCCGCGAGAGAGCTGTTGGCGGCACGCTGGGAGCGAAACACGATGCTGGTCTGGCAAGACGCGCTCCCGGAAGGCCCAATTGCCGATCGCGTGCGAACCTTTGCGGAAGAGGGCGGCGTCGTAATCTTCTTTCCGCCCGGACGGGTCGACGCCGCGAGGTTCAACGGGATTGGTTGGGGCGAAGTTCAGATTGCTGGCGCCGACAAGAACTTTCGCATTCTCCGCTGGGATGAAGAACAAGGACCGCTCGCCAAAACGGACGAGGGATTGAGCCTTCCCTTGCCACAAGTGAGCTTCCAACGCCGGCAAGTCATGGTCGGTCAAAAAAATGTGCTCGCGGCTTTCGAGGATGGCACACCGTTTCTGACGCGGCAAACGCTCGCCCGGGGCGAAGTTTATTTTTGCGCTTCGTTGCCGGGAAAAGAATGGTCGAGCCTCGGAGAAGGAACAGTCCTCGTTCCGATGTTACAACGACTATTACAAGCCGGAAGTCGGCGTCTCCAACAGACGTCCTCGCTCGCTTGTGGTGAATTGAGCCCGAGTGACCGCGGGCGGAACTGGGAATCGGTCGATTCGACAAAGCCAAAAGACATTCGTTTCCAAGCCGGCGTTTATCGCGGAGGCGAACGGTTGGTCGCGGTCAATCGCCCCGCCGCCGAAGACGAACCTGAGATTCTGGAAGCGGACGAGACGCACCGCTTGTTCGGTGATCTGCCTTTTCAAATGTTGTTGGAACGTCGAACGCAAATGGAACGTTTGCAGGGTGAGATCTGGCGCCTCTTCCTGTTTGCCATGCTGCTGTTCCTAATTGCGGAAGGCGTTCTGATTCTCCCGGCGCCCTCAACCAAAAGCCTCTCCCAGGTTAGCCAGCCTGTCGAAGCGTCAACTCGCGGGGGCGTCCGGGAATCAACCGCATGAGCCACTGGACTTTTGCTGCTTCGATTCCGGTGGTGATTCTTGGGCTGCTGATTTGGTTCGGCTCCGCCTGGCTAGGTTACTCGAATTGGCGCCGCAGCGGACGCCGGCGCGTCGTCGGCTGGCTCGAAGGGTTGCGTTTCCTGCTTATCTCTCTGCTGGGATTTACGCTGTTTCGTCCGGAGCTTGTCCGGGAAATCCGGCGCACCCAAGTGCCCGAAGTCGTAGTGCTGTTTGATGCTTCGGCCAGCATGAAGACCCGGGATGTCGCCCTGGGCAGCAATGTTACGAGCCGGAGCGAATGGCTGGAACAGCGCAAGAAAACCGAGTTCTGGAAGCCGCTCGAGAAAACGGCCAAGGTGGTGGTGGAAGATTTCGCCGCGCCATCACCCACCAATTCCCGCTCGGCAAAAGTTGAGGAAGGGACAGACTTGAACCACGCCCTGGAAACGGTGCTTCAGCGACAGAAAAACCTCAAGGCCATGCTGCTGCTGACGGACGGCGATTGGAACCTCGGAAAGTCGCCGGTTGGCACGGCAACGCGCTTTCGCGAACAGGGCATTCCTATTTTCGCCGTGGCGGTTGGACGGGAGACACCAGTGCCGGACCTGAGCCTGGAAAGCGTTTCTGCTCCTGCTTACGGTTTGTTCGGAGAACAGATTTCGATCCCGTTCAGAATCCAGAGCCACCTTCCGCGCGAAGTGAAAACATCGATCGCTCTCTACAACGGAAAGCAGGAGGAGGCGAAAAAGGAAATCATCATTCCACCTCTGAGTGAACTGCAAGACGCAATCCTTTGGTCGCCGAGCGCGGTGGGTGCCGCAACGCTGACGCTGCGGCTGCCCGTCGAGGCCGATGAGGCACTGCCCGACAATAATGAGCAGACTTTCCGCATCAGTGTGCGGGTTGAGACATTAAAAGTGCTGGTCGTGGACTCGCTGCCGCGCTGGGAATATCGGTATCTACGCAATGCCCTGGCGCGCGATCCCGGCGTCGAAATGAATTGCATCTTGTTCCATCCAGGGATGCCGACCGGTGGCGGGCGCCATTACCTCTCCGCGTTTCCCGGGACGAAAGAACTGCTGTCCCGCTACGACGTCATTTTTCTTGGCGACATTGGCATCGGCGAAAATGAACTGACCGAGAAAGACGCGGAATTGATTAAAGGGTTGGTGGAACAACAGTCCAGTGGACTGGTGTTTCTCCCTGGGCGGCGTGGCCGGCAGCTTACCTTTTTGAAGAGCCCCTTAAAAGATCTGCTCCCGGTCGTGCTGGACGAAAGCCGTCCGGACGGAGTGGCCTTGCAGAACGAATCCACACTGGTGCTCACAACCGTCGGCAAACGGCATTTGCTGCCCCGGTTCGACGCGGATGAAAATCGTAATGATGAAATCTGGAAGCAATTGCCGGGATTTTTCTGGTCGGCAGCGGTTGAGAAAAGCCGGCCCGGCACGGAGGTGCTCGCGGTCCATTCGTCTCAGCGAAATTCCTGGGGCCGAATTCCCATGCTGGTTACACGATCGTTCGGAAGCGGAAAAGTTTTGTTCCTGGGAACGGACAGCGCGTGGCGCTGGCGCCGCGGCGTGGAAGACAAGTATCACTACCGGTTCTGGAGCCAGGTCGTCCGCTGGATGGCGCATCAACGGCACCTTTCCGAGAAGGAGGGAATTCGCCTGAGCTTCAGTCCCGAAACGCCTCAGGCCGGCGACACGGTCTATCTTCAGACGACCGTGTTGGACGCGTCGGGCTTTCCGATCGAGCAGGGGCCTGTCGCGGGAAAAATCACGTCGCCATCTGGCCGCGCAGAGCGGTTGGAGTTTACTCCGGTAGTGGGAGGCTGGGGCGTTTTCAAAGCGAGTTTCACACCTCAGGAAGGGGGGCGATACAAAGTCCTGGTATCGTCAGAAAAGCATGGACGCCAACTGGAGACCGAACTTCTGGTCACTCAACCGCAACGGGAAAAGCAGGGGCAACCGGTGAACTCGGAGATCCTGCGGGAGCTGGCCACCATTACCCAAGGAGCCAGCGTTTCGGTAGACGGGCTCGACAAGATTGTTCAGCGAATTTCATTGTTGCCCGAACCCAAACCAATGGAGCAGAGGATTCGGTTATGGAGCAATCCCTGGTGGGGCGGCTTCATTCTGCTCTGGTTTGGGATTTATTGGACGGGACGCAAACTGGCGGGCATGGTATAGAAGATTGTACACAGCGAACATGCAGGAAACAGATCGTCAAGCGGGCGTGACTCTGCCCCAGGAGCTGCGACAAAAGTTCGCGAACCTGGAACGTCGCCTCTGGACAGTCGAGACGGCCGTGGCGGTGTGCTCGGTGTTGGCGGGGCTGATTTTTTCCTATTTGATTCTCTTCCTGTCGGACCGCCTGTGGGATACGCCAGTCTGGCTGCGCGTCATTATCACGGCTGGCGGCGTGAGCGTTTTGGTCTGGTTCGGATTCCACTGGTCGCGGCAATGGATCTTGAAACGCCGCGACCTGCGGGCGTTGTCGAATCTGGTGCAGAAAAAGTATCGTCGTCTGGGCGATCGCCTTCTTGGAATCGTCGAGCTGGTCGAGGAACAGCATCATTCGCTCGACTACTCACCGGCGTTGTATCGGGCCGCCATTCAACAGGTCGCCGCCGAGGCGACTCCGCTAGACTTTCGCCAGGCAGTGGATTTGCGGCCGGCCAGGCTGAGCGCTCTGGCGCTGATCGGATTGCTGGCGGTGGCGCTGGTGCCGCTGGCGCTGGTGCCCGCGGCGGGTTGGAACGCCCTGCTGCGCTGGGCGGCCCCCACCGCTGCCATCACCCGCTTCACATTGGTCGGTTTGGACGGTCTGCCGGCCGGGCAGATTGTTCCTCACGGCGAATCATTCGAAGTAACCGGCTCGGTTCATTACCGCTCATTTTGGAAACCGAGGCGCGCAACTGCGCGGTACGGCCGTCAGCCAGGAATTGAAGCGGATGTCCTCGGCGGCAAAGTTACGTTCCGTATTCCGGGCCAGGTCCAGGGCGACCGGTTGACGATCCAGATTGGTGACGTAAAACAGGCGGTTGCGATTCTGCCGACTTACCGCCCTTCCCTGAAGGAATTAGGCGCCACCATCGAACTGCCCGACTACCTTCGGTATCCATCAATGACAGAAAAAATTCGCAATGGAGTTTTGAAAGTGATCGAGGGTAGCAAAGTTATGTTCCAAGGAAAGACCACCCGCGCGTTGACGGCGGGACAAATTCAATTGGACGATCAGAACCCAATGCCGCTGAAATTGCGCGCGGAAGAATTTTCGTCCGGTGCCCTGGGCATCGACAGCGTCTCCCGCGGTGCGTTTACGTGGCGCGACAATCTGGGCCTGGAAGGTTCCGCGCCGTGGCAACTGACAATCGAGACGCAAAAAGATGCGCCGCCCGTGCCCGAACTGCCCGATATGCTTCGTGAAGTCGCCATGCTGGAAACCGAGGTCTTGAACATAAAAATGGCCGCGCGCGACGATTTTGGCGTGCGCGACTTCGGACTGAGCTTCGAGCCAGGGTCCGACCTTCGGCAGGGCGGCGACATTTCCCAGGACGAATTCAAAGATCAGGCAGCAACCCCGCGCCAGAAAAAACTCGAGACGGTCTTTCAGTTCAGTCCGGCGCTACTTAAAGTCCCGGCCGATTCCGCCGTCGAGTTTCATGCCTACGCCACGGATTTTTTCCCCGGCCGGCAGCCGGCCGAATCCGCGCTGTACCGAATTTACGTCGTTGACAATGCCAGGCACGCCGAACTCGTCCGCCAGAAGCTGGAGTCGTTGCTGATTCAAATCGAGGAAGTGACGCGGCTTGAGGAAAAAATCGCCAACGAGACCGACGACATTAAAGAACTTCCCGCGGAGAAACTCGCCGGCGAAGAAGCGACGCAGGGACTCGGTGAGCTGACCGACGAGCAGAAACAGAACGCAGCAAATCTGGAACAGATGGCTCGTGAAGGGCTGAAAACGTTGCGCGAAGCGGTGCGCAATCCGGAATTCCCCGAGGACTCTCTGCGCGAGTGGGCCAAAACCATGCAGCAGATGCAGCAACTGGCGCAGGAAAAAATGCAACAGGCTGCCGGCTCGCTTAAATCAGCCCAGCAAAACGCTCAACCTCAAAGTTCTGAAGCGCGATCGCAAAGCCTGGCAAAGGCGCGCGAGCAGGAGGAGGATATTTTGCGGGAGCTCTCCGAGCTGCAAAAGAACGTCAACAAAGGCTTGGACCAACTCCAGGCGCTGACCCTGGCGCAGCGGCTCCGCAAACTCGGTTCGCAGGAAAAAGAAATCGAAGTCCGGCTGCAACGGATCGTGCCGGAAACCATTGGTCTTTTGCCGGAGGAAGTGCCGGCTAAATTCAAACGGATCAATCAAGCCTACGCGGGAGAACAGGACACGATTCAGAAAGAATCGCAAGGATTGCAAGGAGAGATCAGCCGATTCTTCGAGCGCACGCAGAAAAAGAATTACGAAGAGGTCAACCGGGCCATGACCGAGGCCCGCACTGGCGAGGAGTTGGACAAGGTCCGGAGTCTTCTTGAGGAAAACATCTCGATGGAAGCGGCCAAAAATCTCGTGAGCTGGTCCGGGCGTTTCAATGAATGGGCCGATAAGCTGGAGCCGAAGGAGAAGTCGTCGAGCGGTGGCGGTGGGAGCGGTAGCGGCGGAGCGGAGGGGGAAGCGCTTTTGAAGGAATTGATGGCATTGCTTCGACTCCGGGAAAGTGAATCGAATTTGCGCGCCCAGACGCGTTTGCTGGAGAAGAAAAGAACAACCGACCAGGCCAGCTATCAGGAAGGCGCGCCCAAGATTTCCGGCTCGCAGCAAAAGTTGTTGGAAGACCTGGGCAAAATCCGGAAAGAAAATATCTTCGGGGAACTGGAGCAACCGCTCACCGACTCACAAAGCGCGATGCAGGCCGCGGCTTCGCTTCTCAGCAAACCTCAGACGGACAAAGTCACGGACCAGGCCCAGATAAAAACCATCGAACTGCTCTCCGATGCAATTAACCTGATTAATGAGCAGGCGCAGCGCGGCGGCGGCCAGCAGGGCAGCGCAGCGGAAGAATCGGCGTCCCTGATCCAAATGATGGCGATGGAAAACAGTCCCAGTGTGGGCATGGGCATGGGCAAGTCGCCCGGTGGCAGTATGGCCGGCGGCACAACCGAGCAGCCAGCCCTTCCGCAAACTGGCGATGCGCGCGGCAAGGCGACGGATGCCCGGAAAGTGGGCAAGGCGAGTGGAATTAGTGGCAGCCTGCCCACCGAGTTTCGCGAAGCGCTCGAAAACTATTTCAATGCGATTGAAAAGGAGCCGAACTGAAGTGATGCGTTCCCTGGCACTAGCTTACCTTTTCGTTCTCGTCATTGCGTGCGGTCTGCGCCTTCCCTTGGCGGGGCAGCAACTTTTTTTGGATCGGTCGGACGTTGCTTCAACCGAGGTCGATCGGATCTATGTCAAGGGCTTGCAATTTCTGGGGCGAACTCAGACTCCCGATGGCCGGTGGCAGGACCCGGCGTATGGCGGCGAACCGGCGGTGGTCGGCCTGGCTATCGTCAGTATGTTGGCTCACGGTGATGATCCCAATAACGGGCCCAACAGCCAGGCGATCCGCCAGGGCTTAAATTACATTCTCAAGCAGATGAACCCAAAGACCGGCTACATTGGCCGGTCGATGTACAATCAGGGCTTTGCCACCCTGGCCCTGGCTGAGGCGTACGGGGCGGTGAACGATCCCCGGCTTGGACCGGCGCTGGAACAGGCAGTCCGGCTCATCATGACTTCCCAGGCGAAGAACCCTTTCGGAGCGTGGCGGTACAATCCCGAGAGCAATGACGCCGACACAACCGTGAGCGGCGCCCAGATGGTGGCGCTCTTTGCCGCTCGAAATGCGGGCATCGCGGTGCCGGAGGAAGCGATCCAGAAAGGTATCAAGTTTTTTTTGAGTTGCCAGAGCCCGGACGGCGGGATTGGTTACGTCACCAGTTCCGGGCCAAATGGCGCGCGAACCGCCATCGGCTGCCTGACGCTGGCGCTGGCGAAGGAAAAGAATTCCAAGGCATTCCAAGCGGCGTTCAATTTTCTGCAAAAGACCAAGGCTGAATCCCAGTACCAACAGTACTATCTTTACTATGCCTCGCAGGCATTTTTTCACGCATCACCGGAAGCCTGGCAGAACTGGAATCGAACCAATATCAAAACATTGGGATCGACACAAAATGCCGACGGAAGCTGGGATGGGCAGTTTGGCCAAACCTTCAGCACTGCGGCGTCGTTGCTCTCGCTCGCATTGAACTATCGTTTCTTGCCGATCTATGAACGATAAAGTGGCGAGAGAACGAAGCTCCGGAGGCAAATCCTCGCTGGTGTTGACACTTTTCGGAAATTTGCAAAAGGATGTCCAGGAGGGACAAATGAAAATAGCCCAGCGTTTCAACGCTGGGAAGCATGCCACGCCAAGAAAAGTGCCGAAGGGACGGATGAACGGGCACCCGCCCGCACCGTCTTTCAGCCGTCCCTTCGGGACTCAAATTCGACCGACCACATTCCCGGCGTTGAAACGCCGGGCTATTATCGAGATGTCCCTCCGGGACAAACTTCCATCGAATTTCCGAAAGCCATTATCCCTGGTGTCGTTATTATTGCTGACGTTCGGCGTGTCGATCGCGGCTGATTGCGCGAATACAAACGTGGTCGGCGCGACGTCCGTCACCAACACTTTAACGGCGCCTGCTGTTGGAACGGACCTGCTCCAGTTTCTTGATGGATCGTCGTTGCATGGAAAACTGCGCTCCGTCGATGTCGAGAGAGGCATTCGGTGGCAGCATCCCGGAGCCAGGCAACTGATCGAGTTCAGCCCCACGAATATCGCTTCCATCGGCTTTGAAAACACTCAGCCGGTGACGATGGCATCGCAACAGACCTGCCGGTTTCGATTCAACAACGGCGACGAGGTCCTGGGCAATCTCACGGCGATGGACGCGGAAAATCTGGAGTTGGAAACCTGGTTTGGCGGAAAACTCAAGGCGCCGCGCACCAGCGTGCAATCGGTTGCGTTTTTCTCGCGCGGCTATTCCACGCTGTATGAAGGGCCGGCCGGCCTCGAGGGGTGGACTCTGGGCAAAGGTCCGAACAACTGGCGCTATCGGGATGGGGCATTCGTCACCAAAGGTATTGGCACATTGGGCCGCGACTTTAAGCTTCGGCGGTCGGCCAGTATTGAATTCGACCTGGAGTGGACTGGAGGATTCAGCCTGATGATGGTCCTCTACACCGATGTGCTCGATCGCTTTGATTACACTGGGAGCGGTTACCTTTTCTATCTTGGACCGGGTTACTTCAATGCCCAACGGGTCCAACCCGGAGCGGGGACGATAGTGCTTAACCAGGCCCAACTTCCCAGCATGCTGCGAAAAGACAAAATGCGATTTGAAATCCGAGTGAACAAAGAGGACGGCAGTTTCGCGCTGCTTGGGGATGGCGCCGTGATCCAACGATGGAAAGACAGCAGCGGTTTTCTGGCGAAGGGTTCTGGAATTCTTTTGTCCGCCCAAATGGACGGTTCGACCATCCGCCTCAGCAACCTGAAAATCTCGGAATGGGATGGCAGATTCGAAGCCGATAACATCCTCGAAGGTCCCGGCAAGGATGACACGGTCTGTCTGGTAAACCACGACAAGGTGAGGGGAAAGTTGCATGGGCTGCGCGACGGCAAATTGGCGGTCGCCGCCGCGCAGATAAAGCTGGACATCCCAATCCAGCGGGTGACGCAAATCGTTTTTGGCGCAGGCAGCACGAATGCGGCGACGCGTGGTTCCTGGGAAATCCGTGCGGTGTTTAGCGGCGGCGGGTCGGTCTCATTTCAATTGGGAAAATGGACTGAACAACAGCTATCCGGGACGAATCCGAACTTCGGGACTGTCCTTTTAGATCCGCGCTCGATTCGCCAGCTTCAATTTAACCTCGACCGGAAAAAGGTCACCGCCGCGGCGACCAGCGCCGACAAGGACAGTACTTGGGATCTCGATGAATTGCCCTAGACAGTTCGTTCAACGCATCTGGCGCGAGCTGGCTCTGGCCAGCCTGTTATACTTCCTTTGTTTCAGGGCGACAACCCGAGCGAGCGCCGCGGAGATTGCGCGCTCAAACAGCCGTCCGCCGGCGTCCACGGATTCATTGCTGTTTCTCAACGGCGATCTCCTCTATGGCGCCTTGCAATCCATCGACTCGCAGAACGGCATCTTGTGGAGACATCCAGATTCCCTTCAACCGATCGAGTTCAGCACGGAGAGCATTTCTGAAATTCAATTCGGTCCACGGCCAGAATCGAATCCAGCCTACACAAACACCTGCATTATTTACCTGACCAATCAGGATCAGCTCGAAGGGAAATTGGTTTCATGCGATGCCGAGAAGCTGACTTTGGAAACCTGGTATGCCGGCAAAATCAATATTCCGCGAAGTATGGTGCGGTGGCTCACGATCATCCCGTCAAACCTTTTGACGGTTTTCGAAGGGCCGACCGGTCTGGCGGGATGGACGATCGGCAAGGTTGTTTCTGCCGGGGGGGAGGGTGGAGAATGGAAATACAAGAACGGCGCTTTCTATGCAGGGCAGCCGGCGTCAATCGCCCGGGATTTGAAATTGCCGGATTCGGCCAGCATTGAATTCGATCTCGCGTGGAAGGGAAATCTTTATCTCGCGATCGCGCTTTACACGGACTACATGCAGCCGGTGAACCTGGCGAATAAGGAAACGGAGCCTGATTTCGGAGGCTTCTACAGTCTGCAGATAAACAGCTTTTACGCCAACTTGCTGCCCGTGACGAAATACGATCCGTTGCGATATCTAGGACAGATTTCGGTGCCTGCCTTTAACCGGAAGAAGTCGGCACATATTGATATCCGGGTCAATAAATCGAAGCGTTTGATTGCCTTGCTCGTGGACGGAGCGCTGGTGAAACAGTGGGTCGACACAGAAGCCTTTGTCGGACAAGGCACCGGTATCCGCCTCGTGCACCAGGGATTGGGTGCCCTCAAGCTGAACCAACTCAAGGTAACAGAGTGGGACGGCCAGTTCGAAGAACCTCCGGACAACGACCAGAACAATCCGGAGGATCTCGCCCGGCTACGCAACGGCGAGCGGTTGGTCGGAAACGTCGAGAGCATTCGTGACGACAAACTCGTCATCACAACTTTGCCGAAAAACTCAAACACGATTCCAATAGAACGTGTCAAACAAATTGAATTCGCCGGGCGGAAGGCGGTTCGTCCCGAGAAGACAGCAAGCGATGTCGTCGCGTTCTTCAACCATGGAGGCAGTGTGAAGTTTCACCTGGAAAAATGGGGTGAGCAAGGCGTTGAAGCGAGCAGTCCAACATTTGGAAAGGTCCGTTTCGATCCGGCTGCCTTCGGCCGGATCGAGTTTAAGCCGCTGTTTGAGTCGCAGCACTAGAGCGCCCGATACATCATCTCCAGGGAGATAACCGCGTAGGCGGTCACAGCACTCAATCATAAGCTTCCTTACTTCCCGTCCTCCAGTTTGATGGTTATCTGCACGGGGGTGCCGGCCGGCGGCACGGCGTTCGTGTTCACCTGCCAAATTTCATCGTTCTCCCGGCCCGGCCGCGGGTTATTTATCAACGCATCCGGATCGCTGATGATGGATACGACCGACCCATCGCGTTGAGCCAGAAAAGTTCCCTCGACAATCCGGGAGCCAGTGTAAACCCAGGCGCCACGGCTCATCGCCGATCTAGTTTGAATATTAAATATCAGATCCTCTCCGCGACTATTGCTTTCTCCTCCGCTGGTTTTCCAACTGGCAGATATGCTCACGGTGTTGCCCGCCAGGGGAGGAGTGTTCGTTGCAGTCCCGGCTGAATGGGCAATGCTCTCCTTTGCTCCCACCAGCAAGGTTGCCAGATGGATATGATAAGGTTCGGCCTCGGTTCGAAACACGCTTTCGTGCACTTTACCGGATTCGTTGACGAGAAGGTATTCAACAGCTCCCTGGTCCATGTTAACCACCGCGGGGAAACGGATCGTTCTTTGGTTTTTGTCCAGGCGCACGTTCCCAATCTCGAAAACGCCGGTGTCAATTTTCCGTAGAGGAGAATTCGTCACGGTATGCCCATTGGACCGCGATTGAACGACACCCGTCTGCGCCAGCACGGTGGGACCTCCGACGAGAAGTGCCGCGGACGTCAGCCACGCCGCAGCCGCCAGGTTCATAAATCGTTGGTTTTTGTTCATGTGAAATCGAACCGGCCCACACTAATACAATAGCAGCCTCAAGCCAGCGAAGGATGAGATTGCCTAGCCTTCGGTCGAGGAACTTCCCCATCGCACAGCATTGAACTCAAAACCGGTCGAGCGGGCCTGTACGGGGCAAGAGTTGCGCGCTGCGCCAAATGGGATGGACTTCCTTAGGTGAGGCGCGCTTACAAGCGTTTCACGCGGAGGTTTTTGTAGCGGACGGTGCTCTTAGGGTCGTGGCCCTGCAGCGCGAATGTGCCTTCACCCAGCTTGCGCTCGAAGTCTTTTCCGGGTTGCACGCCGGGCGGCTCGTTGTATTGCACGACGATTTTGCCGTCCACCTTCACCGTGACTTTGCTGCCCTCAACGATGATTTCCTGCGTCCACCATTTCTTGTCTTGCGCGGCGGAGATACCGACGCTGGCGATGTCGTAGATGCTACCGGTCTTTTTCCAATCGCTGTGAGTGTTGTTGACCTGCGCCTCGAATCCGGCCCGGGGCCAGCCCGAGAGCTGATACTTTGTGTGGAAATAAATTCCGCCGTTCGAGCCAGGCTCGGTCATCAATTCCGCCTTGAGATGGAAATTCTTGAAGGGCTGCTCGTCGCTGACATAGAACAGATGGCAACGCTCACCATGGGCCACGAACGCGCCGTCTTCGATCTTCCACGTGCCGGTGTTTTCCTCCGCGAGTTTCCAGCCGCTAAAAGTTTTTCCGTCCATCAGCGGTTTGAACCCTTCTTCGACATCAGTAGCAAATGAACCAGGTGCAGCCGCGAGGAGGAGCGCGGACAACAAGGCGAGCGCATGCGTTTTCATGTTGGAAAGATATGTTCAAATGATGTGACTCGCCAAGCGAAAAGCTTTGCCATGAATAGGCTTCTCCTTGCCAAGTCCTTGCAGAGTTTCGTGAAGAGAGTCGCACTCAAACACGACGCGGATTTGCTGAATCTCTCCGGCGGGTAAATGTCGGCAATACCCGGAGACTGCCAGAAACTTGCAGCCGCCTCGTTGATTGGGCCGATAACGCCCAAAGAGATCTTGTTCAATTCCGCCGGTTCGGGTTCCCTGTATGGCGTCACAATGAATAGAAACAACTCGCTCCGCCGGATGTTGATGCGCTCGCAAGGCTTGGCTCGCCGACACCCGAATTTACGATTCAATCCGACGCGCTTGTACGGGTTGGTTTGCAACCGCACGCACCTTCGTCGTGGCCTGAAGGTGGGAAGCTTGTGGTTCCTTTGGAGCTTGTCGTTTGGACTCGGGAGTTGCCTGCTCGTCGCTGCGGATCAACTGCAGTGGGGCCAGGCGTGGTCGCGCAACATGGTTTCAAAGGAGAAGGGACTTCCTGATTCGTTTGACGCGAAAACTGGTAAGAATATCAAATGGGTGGCCAA
>JBDTOW010000012.1:0-15041 GCA_039933075.1 Verrucomicrobiota bacterium
ATCCGGCGCCGCCAGTCAACCAGCGCCCAGTGGTGAATGCAGGTCCTGATCAAACGATTACTTTGCCGAGCAGCGCCAGTCTCACTGGCAGCGCCAGTGACGACGGCTTACCTAATCCACCCGGTGCTCTCGTGCTCCAATGGAGCAAGCTGAGCGGTCCCGGCACGACGACCTTTGCCAATGCGGGCGCGGCCAGCACCACGGCCAGTTTCTCGCAGGCGGGCACATATGTGCTGCGGCTGAGCGCGAACGATAGTTTGCGCGGCACGACCGATGACATCACCGTGACGGTCAATCCGGCGCCGCCAGTCAACCAGCGCCCAGTGGTGAATGCAGGTCCTGATCAAACAATTACTTTGCCGAGCAGCGCCAGTCTCAACGGCACGGCCAGCGACGACGGATTACCCAACCCACCTGGTGCTCTCGTGCTCCAATGGAGCAAGCTGAGCGGTCCCGGCACGGCGACCTTCGCCAATGCGAGCGCAGCCAGTACCACGGTTAGTTTCTCGCAGGCGGGCACGTATGTGCTGCGACTCAGCGCGAGCGATAGTTTGCTCAGTACAACCGACGATATTACCGTCACGGTAAATCCAGCGTCCCCATTAGTTACCGCCAACATCACAAGTCCCGCCACCGGTGCGACGTTCACTGCTCCCGCCAACATCAACATCTCAGCAACCGCCAGTTCAAGCGCCGGTTCGATCACCCGTGTCGATTTCTTTCAAGGCGCGAACCTGCTTGGCACTGCGACCACGAGTCCCTATATCGTGCCTTGGAACAATGTTGCGTCTGGCAACTACGTCGTTACAGCCCGCGCGACCGACAGCACGGCGGCGACGGGTACGTCGAGTCCGGTCAATATCGTTGTCAGTTCACCTCTAGCGCCGGCCAACGACGCCTTTGTGGGTGCGCAAATGCTTTCCGGCAACTCCGGCACGGTAACCGGGAGCAACGTCAATGCTACCAAGCAACCAGGAGAACCGTTTCACGCCGGCAATTCCGGCGGACACTCGATTTGGTACCAATGGATCGCCCCAGCGAGCAGTCAAACAACAATCGACACGCTGCAGAGCGGCTTCAACACGCTGCTGGCTGTTTATACCGGCAGCAATGTCAGTTCGCTGACTCAGGTTGGCAGCAACAACGACATCAACCAAACGACCGTGCAAAGTCGCTTGAGTTTCACCTCCGTTACGGGAACAACCTATTGGATCGCGGTGGACGGGTTCAACGGAGCCAGCGGAAATGTGGTGCTGCGATGGGAGCAGACTTTTGGACCTCCCCCGCCTGCGAACGATGGTTTTGCGACCGCTCCACTTATCAGCGGCAGCGTGGGCTCGTTTACTGCCAATAACAGCAACGCGACCAAAGAACCAGGCGAACCCGATCACGCGGGCAACCCGGGCGGACGCTCAGTTTGGTATCAATGGACTGCGCCGGTGAGCAATCCGACAACCTTTGACACTTTTGGCAGTGCCTTTGACACGCTCCTGGGGATCTACACCGGAAATAGCGTCGGCGCTTTGACTCAAGTGACCAGCAATAACGATCTTGATACGGTCACAAAAACCAGCCGCTTGACATTCACTCCGGGTGCCGGAACCACTTACTTCATTGCCGTGGATGGCTTGAACGCCGCCAGTGGCAATTTTGTGCTCAGTTGGAGTCAGTCTGGACTTGGGTATTTGCCAGATTTGACGATCTGGGCCAATTCCGCGAGCAATTACCAGATTGCCAATCAGACTTTTCTTAGCACCGATTGCGCGGTGGTTGAGGGGATGGTGCAGGCGGGTACGCGCAAGCTCCTGCTGTTTACCACCGAAACGCGCAACGTGGGAGCGATCGATTGGTGGCTGGGAAATCCCGTCAATAATCCGTCTTTTGTTTGGGCGCCTTGTCACGCCCACTATCACTTCAACGGTTTCATGCAGTATCGCTTGCTTAACGGGAATGGACAATTGATCGCACCCGGTGCCAAAGTTGGCTTTTGTCTGACTGACTCGTTGCGCTGGGATTCAACCGCCAATGTCACGCCGAAGTATCACTGCGGCAATCAGGGAATACAGAGGGGTTGGGGGGATGTTTACACGTACGTCACCTCTGGCCAATGGATCGAGATTACCGGTGTACCCGATGGGTATTATGTTCTGGAGATGACCGTCAATCCGCAAGGGCTGGTTCAAGAGTCCGACTATAGCAACAACATCGTGCAGATACCGGTTGTCATTGGTCAACCGGGGCCTGCCAACGATAATTTCAGCAGCGCATTCGTGCTCGCTGGCAGCTCGGGCTCCTTCAACGGTCTTAACTCCTATGCGAGCCTGGAAGTTGGGGAACCAGCCCACGCCGGAAACGCGGGCGGTCACTCGATTTGGTTTAGCTGGACGGCACCGGACAATCAGCCGGTTATCGTCGATACGCTGGGCAGCAGCATTAATACTCTGCTGGGGGTCTACACGGGTAGCTCGGTCAATAATCTCAGTCTGGTCGCCACTAACGATGACATCGGCGGCGTTTACAATAATCTGCGCAGCCGTGTGATCTTCAATCCGGGAGGCGGGACGGTTTATCGGATAGCGGTCGATGGCTACAACGGTGCGGTGGGCAACGTAACCCTCAATCTGAAGCAATCGCCGCCGCCGGCCAATGACCTGTTTGCCAACGCCCAGGCAATTACCGGCGGGGCAGGGACGGTCACTGGAGACAACTTGCTGGCGACTAAAGAGACGGGCGAACCGAGCCATACAGGCAATGCGGGTGGGCACTCAATTTGGTATAAGTGGTCGGCCCCGTTGAGCGGTTCGGCAACGATTGACACCGTGGGCAGTGATTTTGATACGATGATGGCAGTTTATACAGGTGCCAGCGTGAGCGGACTGACGTTGATAGGGAGCAACGATGATATTGGAGGGACACCCAATAGCGTGCTCAGCCGAGTGAGTTTTAATGCCAATGGCGGAACGGCCTACCTCATCGCCGTGGACGGCTACAATGGCAAACGCGGTTATGTCACACTCAATTGGAGTCAGCCCAGCGCTGGGTTGGGCACCGCACGGCCAGCGAACAATTTTCTGGTGCAGAAGTTTGATTTAAACAAAGCGGTCCAACCTGTCCTCGCGTGCTCGCCGATGTCTACCGGTGGCGTATTGATCCGCTTGCAGGGCGAGCCTAACGAAAGGTATACGATTGATTGCTCGACTGACTTGGTCGGCTGGACATTGCTGTACAATCTAACGACCGATATTGAAGGACGTGGGATTTTGGTCGACCGTTCCAAGCCAGCCGGAAGAGTGAATTTGTTGGATCCCTGGTGTGGCAGCGTTGATAATAGAATATACGATAGCCGGCAGAATCGTCAGGGCGTTTACTATCGCGTTGTGTCGAGTCCGCAAGCTGGCCAAGCAGATGAGCAATCAGTGCGGTAAACGATCTTAACCTTAGCTGAGCGCTTTTTCCACCGGATCAACCTGGAAGCTGCCAACTCCAACGGGACTCGAACCATCGGTTCGCGTTCCTCGTTTTAGCCTCACGAATACGACGCCCGAGAAGCAAGCAGTTTGGAGTTTTCTCTCACCCGCACAAGAGCACGACATGAGCTCTCAATTCTTGTTTTTTCTTCTTGCATAGGTGGCCAATTGCATTTCTAATAAACGCTCCGTGAGTTTACGTAGCCATGCGCGTGCGTAAATGTACGTAGAAGTAATGAGTTTGAGTTCGAAGCATTGAGTTGTTGTTGCAGAGTTTTTTTTGTCGTAACCGTCCCCAACCATTTCGGGTCGGCAAGATCTGCGCCAACGCCTTGTCAAATCGATACTTGGAGAACCATCAGCCAAAGGAGTCCAATGAATTTATGGTTAAGCTGCAACATCGGTCTCAGATTTATAATAATGGTTTGCCTTTGGAACTGCCTGGCGGTAATCACGTTGCCCCTTTCAGCTTCGCCACAGAGTTCAACGCTCATCGCGGTTGAGTCCTTTCAGATCAGCGGGGGCAACGGAAATAGCGCCATTGAGTTCAATGAATGCGCCAGCCTGAATGTGCATCTACGGAATAACGATGCTAATGCGCTCATCGGGGTGGTCGCCAGGCTTTCAACGAGCACATTGGGGGCTTTAGTGTGGCACGGCGACTCGGCCTATCCCGATATTCCTGGTGGCGGCGGTGCCGCGAATTTAACTCCGTTCCACATCCAGACGTCGGCGGACCTTGCTTGCGGGACAGTTATCGATTTGACCTTAACGGTTACAAGCGTTGGACGACCGGGTTTTATTATTCCGTTTCAAATGGTTGCCGGTTCGGCAGGCCCTGCGGTCTCTGTCGATTCAGGGGATGTTCCGAAAACCATACCCAATCTTGCGTCGGCCGACTCGGTCATTGATATCTCGGGTATCGCGGAAGCGATTAGTAAGATAACCGTCGCGTTGCGGGTCAAACACACCTTCGATTCGGATTTGAAAATTTCGCTAATCAGCCCCGATGGAACGAAGGTCGAGCTGTCGTCCGGAAGTGGAGGATTCCGAGGAAACTACGGTTCCAGTTGCAGTAGTCCGATGGTTTTCGATGATACCGCTCCCATCTCCATTCGAGCGGGCGCCAATCCTCTGGCCGGAACGTACAGACCTGAACAGGCTTTGGCCGCGTTCAATGGAAAATCTGGCTCCGCAGTCAACGGCACTTGGAAACTCCGCGTGCAGGACAACGCCAGGAGCGATATCACCGCGATTCAATGTTGGACGCTGACTTTGACTAGCTCAACCTGCTCAGATGGCGGGGGAGTCTGCAATCAGCCGCCGACCGTGAATATCATCAAACCGGCGAACAACACCGCATTCGTTGCGTCCTCTAATGCGCCAGCATCGTCCTTGTTAAATGGTCTGATGGCGTATTGGAAGAACGATGAGGTGACGGGGGCGCGGGTGGATTCGATCGGGAGCAATCATTTGATCAATATAAACGCATCGGTTGATTCGGCGTTCGGGCAGATCGGCAATGCGGCCCACTTTTCGGGAGCGTCACGCAGTTTTTTGTCCGCGCCCAATGACAGCAGTCTGAGTTTTAGCAACGAGAGTTTTACAATATCGGCCTGGGTAAAACTTAGTTCCAAGGCGGGGGGGTCATGTGCGGCGGTTTCCAAGTCGCAGAATGAATATGCGCTGCGCTACGACAATGTGTCCGGTCGCTTTACGTTTACGGTCGACGGCCTGGACGATAGTGTGGCGGCGAACAGCCTGGTTTCGCCCTTACTCAACGTATGGTATTACGTGGTGGCATGGTATGACAGCACCAACCGCACAAAGAATATTCAAGTAAACAATGGCCTGGTAAACAGCGCTGCGCACACGACCCGCAATCCAATCACAACGAACGATTTTTATTTGGGGAGCATCGGAGGGTTCAACGATTTGTGGAACGGGGATATCGACGAGGTGAAAATCTGGCGGCGAGTGTTGACCGGGTCGGAACGGGCGAGCGATTACAACAACGGTGTGGCGGAGACGCCGCTGACCAGCTCCAGGGCGGTAGTCGGCGTGTATGTATCACCCAATGGCCGTTCCAATGGCAATGGGAGCATCAATGATCCGACCGATTTATTGACGGCGTTGGGGAGCACGACGACCCGGGCACAGCCGGGGAGTACGATTTGGCTGCGCGGGGGAACGTATTTGTATCGGAGCCGAATCTACAGTGATATCGCGGGGTTGGCCAATCAGCCGATCACGATTCGCTCGTACCCCGGAGAATGGGCCGTGATAGATGGATGGTTGACCGTGAATGGGGGCAACCTGGTAATGCGGAATTTTGAATTGATGAATTCGAGCACGTCGCGAGGCAATGCCGATGTTCAGGACGGATTCGTGATTCATGCGGCCAATAGCAAGTTTATTAACCTGGTCGTACACGATTGCATCGGGGACGGGATCGAGTTTTGGTCGGGGGCCGTGAACTCGGAACTCAACGGGTGTTTGATGTATCGGAACGGGTATTATGATCCGGTGGAAGCGAGACCCCGGGGGCATAACCTCTATACGCAGAATTCGACCGGCACGAAGCTGATAAAGGACAACATCAGCTTTGACGCTTACGACCATGGCATCCATCCGTATACTGCGCAAAACTCCATCACGGGATTTCGGTTCGTAGGAAACGTGGCCTTTAACAACGGCGTTTCGCAATACCAGAGCATCGGCAGACCCAATTTCTTCATCGGCGCGCAACAACCAGTGAAGGACGTGATCTTCGATGGAAATTATTCCTACCACACTCTGGGAGTACCACATAGCGGGAACGATTTCGGATGGTCGGGCGCTCTGAACACGAACATCACGATCATTAACAACTACTTCGTGGGCGGCAACAGCCCGGCGCAGCTTGATAATTTTACCGGCCCAATCATCTTTACCAACAACATTTTGGTGGGCGCCTACAACGCGGCGATCTTAACGCCTGTCGCAGGGGTTCCGTTTTCCACGTACACTTGGGACAGCAACCACTACTATAGCCGGAGGGACGCCGGGCTATTCGACTTCGTAGTCGAAGGATTAGTCCACAAAACGTTCCCGGCTTGGAAACTAACGACTGGTTTCGATGCGAACAGCACTTATGTGAATTCTTTTCCGACGGGGACGAAGATCGTGGTTTTGCCGAATGATTACGAGCCTGGCCGGGCGAACATCGTGGTTTACAACTGGAATTTGAATCCGACGGTGGCGGTTGATGTGGGCGGTGCGATCGCTATCGGCACACGTTACGAAGTTAAAAACGTGCGCGATTTTTCTGGACCTCCAGTCGCGTCAGGAACGTACACCGGAGGCAGCATCACTCTCCCGATGGCCGGCACGGCTAATGGGCCTTTGTTCAACACCTTCGTTCTCACTCCACTGTCCCAGATTTCGTCGTCGCTGGCGGCCCGAGTGGCAAATCCGGCTGAGGACCGTCTACTGACTATTCCGGCTGTCGCGCTCAGTGCTTCGGCGAGCGATGTGGACGGGACAGTAAGCAAGGTCGAGCTTTTCGATGGAGATTCTCTGATCGGAACCGCAACTGCAAGTCCGTATAACTTAACGTGGAAAGACGTTCCTTTAGGCCTCCACGAAATTGTCGCAGTCGCTACGGACGATGGAGGCTCAGCGACCATATCAAGCCCGGTTCAAATCACGGTGAGTCCCGGCGCTTCCCAGTCTGGGTTCATTACGAGCACGACACTTGGCACTTTGCGGAAAAGCCTCAGCGGATGGCTGGGAATGAGAATAAGCGTGGGAGCGGATCCCTTGACCATCACAGATTTGGGAAGGTTTTGTCTGAGCGGGAACCAGGCCAAACACATCTTGAAATTGGTAAGCGCGATGGACGGCAGCGACGTTGCCGGTGGCACAGTTGCCGTTTCCATGTCTGGGGGACGCGTTGGCGATTTCACCTATGCTGCGTTGCCTAATCCCGTGACTCTCCAGCCGAACACGTCCTATTACGTCGTTAGTCAGGAAGCTAACGGGGGCGATCAATGGCCGTTGTCGGATGGAAGTATAAACACCACGTCAGTGGCCAACTGCGACGGTCCGGTCTATGACCAGTTCCTGAGCGACTCGGTCACTGGTTGGATTTTTTCACCGCGAAATGGACACGCATTGGGATTGGTCGACTTCAAGTATCTCATCGGGGAGGTTCTTCCGGCGAGGATCGTGAACCTCACCCAGCCGAGCGGAAGCGGAGTTCTTAGCGAACCCGCGAATATCGCCCTGGAAGCGGACGCCTGGTACAAACTTGCGACCGTTACGAAAGTCGAATTCTTCGAAGGCGAAAACTTGTTAGGCCTGACCGCTTCATCACCGTATCGTCTCTCCTGGAACAATGTTGCTGCGGGGAACTACATCATAACGGCCAGAGCTACCGGTTCTGATGGCGTAACTGCTCTGTCGCATCCGGTGACGATTACCGTGAACCCGGCCGGTAATCTCAGCCCAATCGTCAGCATCATCAGTCCGACGAACAACGCTGCCTTCATTGCCCCGGCCAGCCTCGCTCTTGCTTGCAACGCGAAAGACAGCGACGGGAACGTGGCCAAGGTCGAATTCTTCGATGAGTCAGGTCTGATCGGAACCGCCACCGCGAGCCCGTTTAGTCTCGTTTGGAACAATGTAACAGCCGGGACGTACACAATCACTGCCAGAGCAACGGACAACGTTGGGGCCGTAACGTATTCAAGTCCTGTACAAATCGCGGTGAACCCGCCAGCGAACGTGGCGCCCACGATCACGATCACCAGCCCGATCGAGAACACAATTCTCGCCGCGCCCGGAAGCATGACGCTTTCCGCGGACGCCACAGATAGTGATGGCACGATCAGCAAAGTTCAGTTTTTCCAGGGTAGCGCGCTCCTCGGTACGGTTACGCAAAGCCCTTACATTTTTATTTGGAACACCTTCAGCTCGGGTGAGTATTCCATCACTGCCAAAGCCATGGACAATGGCGGCGAGGTGACTGTTTCCAGGCCAATCAGAGTCACCGTAAAGCCAGCTTCCATGTCCGTGGAATCCTTCTCGACCAGTGGGGGCAACGGGAATGGCTTCCTTGACTTCAATGAGTGCGCTGCTCTGGATGTGATTCTTCGGAACAGTGGAACCAGCGTGCTGAGGGGGGTCGCTGCGACGCTCTCCGCGCGTTCGGCAGGTGTCAATGTCTGGCAGGCGAAAAGTGCATATCCGGATATTCCTATCGGGGCGGTCATGGCGAACACAGTTCCATTCAGCGTCCTGACGGCGCCGGATTTTGTCTGCGGATCTGCTATCGACTTTACCCTGACCGTGACCACTTCGGGCGGGGCGGCTTTCGTCCTGCCGTTTAAAGCGGGATCCGGTTCACTCAGCGCCGCGGTTTCGTTCAGTGCAACGGATGTTCCCAAGGCCATTCCGGACCCCGGTTCGGTTGACTCGGCAGTGTTGGTTGGAGGGGTTACGGGTGCGCTGGTGAAGGTCACGGTGGGGTTGCAAATTCACCACCCCTTTGACTCGGATTTGCAGGTCTCTCTGATTGCGCCGGACGGGACGACTGTCAATCTTTCGACTGCCAACGGGGGGCACCAGGACGATATTGGGACAAGTTGTAGTGCCTTGACCCTTTTCGATGACGACGCGCCCAAGGCGATCAGTGAAAGCAACGCGCCTTTCATTGGGGCCTTTCGCGCTGACCAGCCGTTGTCCCTCTTTAATGGAAAGTCTGGCCTGGCCGTCAATGGCATCTGGAAGCTTCGCGTGACCGACGGGGTCGCTGCGGACGCCGGAAGCATTGAGTGCTGGGTGTTGAATTTGACCCCCTCGACGTGTTCCGACGGCGGAGGCCCGTGTAATAACGCTCCAACGTTGAGTGTTGCCAGTTCGCTGAAGGGGCCGACATTCAAGGCTCCCCTAGGTGTCTCGAGCTCGCCGTTGTTAAATGGGATAGTGGCGTATTGGAAGAACGACGAGGTGGCCGGCGCACGGGTGGATTCAATCGGGAACAACCATTTGATCAATATCAACGGTTTGGTTGGTTCGTCGACCGGGAAAATCGGCAAAGCCGCGCATTTTTCCGGCTCGTCAGGAAGTTTTCTGTTTGCGCCCAATGATAGCAGTTTAAGTTTTAACAACGAAAGTTTTACTGTATCGGCCTGGGTCAAGCTCAATTCGAAGTCGGGGGGGCCATGTTCGGCGGTGTCCAAGTCGCGTTATGAGTACGCCCTGCGCTACGATGATGGGCCCGATCGCTTGACGTTTGTCCTCAATGGATTGAATAGCAGCGTGGCGGCGAATGGCTTGGGTTCACCCTCGCTCAACGCTTGGTACTACGTGGTGGCTTGGTATGACAGCACCAATCTGACAAAGAACATTCAGGTGAATAACGGGCCGGTGAGCAGCGCGCCGCACACGACGGGCATTCACATGACGACGAACGATTTTTATTTTGGGAGCATTGAAGGGTTCAATGATTTGTGGAACGGGGATATCGACGAGGTGAAAATCTGGCAACGGGTGTTGACGGGCCCGGAGCGGACAAGCGACTACAACAGCGGAGTTGCGGGCACTCCGCTTACCAGTTCCGCAGCGGTGACTGATTTCTATGTATCCCCCAATGGGCGCGTCGATGGCGATGGAAGCTTCAGTGACCCGACGGATTTGTTGACGGCATTGGAGAAAACAACGAGCCGGGCGCAGCCGGGGAGCACGATCTGGTTGCGCGGGGGGACTTATTTATATCGGAGCCGAATCTACAGTAACATCGCGGGGTTGGCCAATCAGCCGATCACGATTCGCTCGTACCCCGGCGAATGGGCCGTTATCGACGGGTGGATGAATGTGAGTGGAAACAATATTGTGATGCGGAATTTTGAATTGATGAATTCGAACACGCGTAACAGTGCGAATGTCCAGGATGGTTTTGTCATCGTTGCCGCCAACAGCAAGTTTATCAACCTGGTGATCCACGACTGTATTGGCGATGGAGTTGAACTCTGGTCACCTGCTTTGAACGCGGAACTGAATGGGTGTGTGATCTATCGAAACGGCTGGTATGATCCGGTGCAGGCCCGGCCTCGGGGCCACAATATTTACACGCAGAACACAACCGGCATTAAGCTGATAAAGGACAACATCACCTTCCTCGCCTATGATCACGGAATCCATCCGTACACAGCGTCAAATTCGATAACGGGCTATGTCATCAGCCGAAATATCGCATTCAACAACGGGATAACACCTCAAAGCAGCATCGGGAAGCCGAACCTCTTTTGCGGAGGACTTCAGCCCGTGATGAACGTCACTTTCGATCAGAATTATTCCTATCACGCGCTGGGCGTGGCGCATAGTGGGAACGACTTCGGTTGGTTAAGTTCGCTCAATACCAACATCAATATCATCAACAATTACTTTGTTGGCGGCGGCAGCCCGCTCCAGGTGGACTTTTTTACCGGGCCAATCATCTGCACGAACAATACGTTGGTCGGGTACTTTAACGCGGTGGATTTTACTCCCGCTCCCGGTATTCCTTATTCCAGGCACACTTGGAACAAAAACACCTATTTCAATCGCGAGGATAACGGCAATATCAATTGCATCATTGAAGGCTTGGTGCCCAAAACGTTTGCGCAGTGGAAATCGACCACTGGTTGGGACGCCAATAGCACTTATACCGCGTCATTGCCGACCGGAACAAAGGCCGTCGTGCTACCTAACGACTACGAGCCAGGACGGGCGAACATCGTAGTCTACAACTGGAATTTGAATTCGACGGTGGCAGTTGATGTCAGTAGCGCGATGGCGGTCGGGACACGTTACGAAGTCAGAAATGTGCTCAACTTTTTCGGGCCTCCAGTCGCTTCTGGAACCTACGCAGGAGGAAGTATTACGCTGCCGATGACCGGCACGGCTACTGGGCCGTTGTTCAACACCTTCGTGTTGCTTCCCGTTTGGGTGAATGCTTCGCCGACGGTGGTGATCACGAGTCCGAGCAGCGGCTCTATCTTGACGGGGCCGGTGAATATCAGTGTCAACACTACTCCCAGTGACAGTGACGGAACGATCAGGAGGGTCGAGTTCTTCAATGGCGCGACGTTGATAGGGTCGACGACCACTGCGCCTTTTAACCTGGTTTGGAATAATGTCGGTCAAGGAAGTTATACGATTACCGCCATGGTCACGGACGACGACGGAGCGGTTGGGAGTTCTGCCCCGGTAAATATTACGGTGGTTCCACAGCCCAATCTGCTCCCCACAGTCGGCATTACTGGCCCGGCAAACGGCGCGACTTTTGCCGAAGGGGCCAATGTTATTGTCAGTGCCAACGCCAGTGATGCGGACGGAACTGTGGCTAAAATCGACTTTTACCGGGGCACGAGCCTCTTGGCAAGCGTCACGAACGCCCCCTACAATTTCACGTGGGTCAATCTTCCGCCGGGCGCTCACACTCTTACCGCGAAAGCGATTGACAATCTCGGCGGAGTCATGACCTCGGCTCCCGTCAATATTACGGTCAACGGAGGGTCTCAGGCTGAATTTGTGAACACCACGACGCTCGGTGCCACACGAAACGATTTCAACGGCTGGCTTGGCATGAAATTTACGGTTGGGTCTTCTCCAATCACGGTGATTTCTCTTGGTAGATATTATTATAGCGGAAACTCCGCGACTCACACCGTGAAAATCGTCAAGGCCAGCAACGGGATCGACGTTGTCAACGGCTCTGTTGCCATTGCCATGGGCGGTGTTCCCGCCGGTCAATTCAAATACGCAACATTGGCTGCATCGGTGATCCTGTCGGCCAATACTTCCTATTACCTGGTTAGCCAGGAGACCCCCGGCGGCGATGTATGGGCCAATGAGAACACGACAATCACAACAAAGTCAGTGGCTGCTTGCAACGGCTCAATGTTCGGCAGCTCGGGCAGTTGGACTTTCAGAGCCGGGGCGAACACCGCTTTCGGTCCCCTCGATTTCATTTATGCAACGGCGAACCAGGCGCCCACCGTCAGTATTACCAGTCCTCCGAACGGGGCGGCCTTTGCAACACCAGCGAATATCACCGTTAACTCGACGGCGAATGACAGCGACGGGACAATCATCAAGGTGGAATTGTTCAATGGGAGCGCACTGTTGGGAACCGATACGGCATCGCCGTATAATTTTGTTTGGAACAATGTTGGAGTCGGCAGTTACACGCTGACGGCCAAGGCGACGGATAATACCGGGGTGGTTACCACTTCAAGTCCGATCAACATCACGGTCAATCCACTGGCCAATCAATCACCGGCGGTGAGCATCACCAGTCCGGCGAATGGAGCGACGTTCACAGCACCGGCGAATATCACCGTTAACTCAACGGCCAGTGACAGTGACGGGACGATCAGCAAGGTTGAACTTTTTAACGGGATTACGTTGTTGGGGACTGATACCGGGTCGCCGTTTAGTTTTACTTGGAACAACGTGGCGGCGGGCAGTTACACGCTGACGGCCAAGGCGACGGACAACGCGGGCGCAGTGACGACCTCAAACCCCATTAGCATCACGGTCAGTGCCGGTGGTTCGCAGGCGGCGTTTGTTACGGGGGCGACGCTGGGTTCGTTGCGCAACGATTTCAACGGTTGGCTGGGGATGAAGTTTACGGTGGCCAGTCCGCTGAGTGTCACCGCCCTGGGAAGGTACGTGATTAGCGGCAACAGCCGTACGCACACGGTGAAACTGGTCAATGCCAGCAACGGGACCGATGTGCCGAACGGATCAGTGTCCATCGCATTGAGCGGGGCGACGGCCGGGCAATTCAAGTATGTCGGGTTGAGCAGTCCGATAACCCTCTTGGCCAACACCTCGTATTACGTGGTCAGTCAGGAAAGTCCCGGCGGGGATGATTGGGCGGATGAGTCAACCACAGTGACGACCAGTGGAGTGGCCAGTTGTGACGGGGCAATCTTGAATTCGGCGAGCTGGCTTTATCGCCCCCCCGCCAACACGACCTTTGTGCCGGTAAATTTCATGTATACTCCTCCTAACCAGGCGCCGGTCGTGAGTATTACCAGTCCAGCCAGTGGGGCGGCGTTTACGACGCCCGCGAATATCAACGTGAACACGACCGCCACGGACACCGACGGGACGATCAGCAAGGTGGAATTGTTTAATGGGAGCACGCTGTTGGGGACCGATACGACGTCGCCATATAATTTCCCGTGGAATAATGTGGCAGCGGGCAGTTACACGCTGACGGCCAAAGCGACCGATAATACCGGGGCGGTTACAACTTCAAGTCCGATCAACATCACGGTCAATCCGCCGGCCAATCAACCACCGGTAGTGAGCATCACGAGTCCGGCGAATGGAGCAACGTTCACAGGCCCGGCGAATATCACCGTTAACTCAACGGCCAGTGACAGTGACGGGACGATCACCAAGGTGGAATTGTTCAATGGGGGCACTTTGTTGGGGACCGATACGACGTCGCCTTATAATTTTAGCTGGAACAATGTGGCCGTCGGCAGTTACACGCTGACGGCCAAGGCGACGGATAATACCGGGGCAGTTACCACTTCAAGTCCAATCAACATCACGGTCAATCCACCGGCCAATCAATCACCGACGGTGAGCATCAGCAGTCCCGCCAACGGTGCGACGTTCATAGCCCCGGCGAATATCACCGTTAACTCAACGGCCAATGACAGTGATGGGACGATCAGCAAGGTTGAACTGTTCGATGGGAGTACGTTGCTGGGGACTGATACGGGGTCGCCGTTTAGTTTTAGTTGGAACAACGTGGCGGCGGGCAGCTACACGCTGACGGCCAAGGCCACGGACAACGCGGGGGCAGTGACGACCTCAAGCCCGATTAACATCACGGTCAATGCCGGCGGTTCGCAGACGGCGTTTGTAACGGGGGTAACACTGGGTGCGTTGCGCAACGATTTTAATGGTTGGCTGGGGATGAAGTTTACCGTGGGGGCCAGTCCGCTGAGTGTCACCGCCCTGGGGAGATACGTGATTAGCGGCAACAGCCGTACGCACACGGTGAAACTGGTCAATGCCAGCAACGGGACCGATGTGCCGAACGGATCAGTGTCCATCGCGTTGAGCGGGGCGACGGCCGGGCAATTCAAGTATGTTGGGTTGGGCAGTCCGATAACCCTCTTGGCCAACACCGCGTATTATGTCGTCTGTCAGGAAAGTCCCGGCGGGGATGATTGGGCCGACGAATCAACCGCAGTGACGACCAGTGGGGCGGCCAGTTGTGACGGGTCAATTTTGAGTACGGCGGGTTGGCGTTATCGGCCCCCCGCCAACACGACATTTGTGCCGGTAAATTTCATGTATGGATCGCCCAATCAGGCGCCGGTCGTCAGCATTACGAGTCCGGCGAGCGGCGCGACATTTACCGCGCCGGCGAATATCAGCTTCACCGCGACAGCCAGTGACAGCGACGGAACGATCAGCACAGTTGAACTGTTTAACGGGAGCACGTTGGTGGATACCGAATTCGCGGCGCCGTATAATTTTAACTGGAACAACGTGGCGCCCGGCAGCTACACACTGACG
>JBDTOW010000013.1:0-14969 GCA_039933075.1 Verrucomicrobiota bacterium
GGTGCAGGACCCGGTCGCGTTGACCTTTGATGGTGACGGCAGGATCTGGGTTGTCGAGATGCGCGGCTTCATGCCGACGATTGACGGCGCCGGCGAAGACTCCGAGACCGGCCGCATTTCCGTTCTCGAAGACACCGATGGCGATGGGCGCGTCGATAAGAGCACGGTTTTCCTCGATAGACTGGTGTTGCCACGGGCCATTGCGCTGGTTAAAGGCGGTGTCCTCGTAGTTGCGTCGTCGAAACTTTGGTTCGCCGAAGATACGGACGGAGATGGACGAGCGGACAAAACCACTTTGATCGATCCAGATTATGCCCTCCGCGGCAATATTGAACATCAACCCAACGGTTTGATGCCCGCCCTGGACAATTGGATCTATAATGCCAAATCGCAATATCGATACCGGTTCATCGATGGACAATGGATCAAGCAACGCACCGAGTTCCGCGGTCAATGGGGCATCACGCAGGATAATTACGGCCGCCTGTTTTACAATGTCAATGACAGCCAATTGCGCGGCGACGTGACGCCACCCGGTTACATCGGGCGCAACGCAAACTACAAATGCGGCAACGGGCTCAATCTGGCTATCGCTACCAACCAACACGTGTTTCCCATCCGCATGAATACGGGCGTCAATCGCGGCTATCGGCCGGACGTGTTGGATGCGGCCGGACGATTGCGCGAATTCACGGCGGCGTGCGCTCCGGTGATCTATCGGGGCGACAACTTTCCGATTGAGTTTCAGGGCAACGCCTTTGTTTGTGAGCCGGGCGCAAACTTAATCAAGCGCAACATTGTCTTCGAGCAAGATTTGAAAATCAGCTCGAGGTACGCCTACCCGGATCACGAATTCCTGGCGTCCACGGATGAACGGTTCCGCCCGGTGAACGCTTACAATTCGCCGGATGGGACTCTTTACGTTGTCGATATGTATCGCGGCATTCTCCAGCACCGGGCTTACATGACCACCCATCTCCGGAACGAGATTCTTTCCCGCGGACTGGACAAGCCAATCAATCTCGGACGCATCCATCGAATCGTCAGCACAAAGAAAACGCCCGGCAAACGTCCGAGCATGTCGCAGGAAAGTTCAACGGCCCTCGTCGAGCACCTGTCGCATCCAAATGGTTGGTGGCGCGACACCGCGCAGCGCTTGCTCGTCGAACGCGGGGATAAATCGGTTGTGCCTGCACTTGTCGAATTGGCCCTGAAAGCGCCGAATGCTCTTGGGCGAATTCATGCGCTGTGGACACTTGAAGGTCTGAAGCCGCTGACCCCGGTTCCGCTACTGCAAGCACTGGAAGATCGAGAGCCGAAAGTGCGCGTCGCGGCGGTGCGCGTACTGGAATCGCTCTGCACAGAGAACCAGTCGTGGCAAACGAGCGTGGTTCGGCGATTCGCTAAACTCGCGGATGCGGCCGAACCGGAAGTTCAATTTCAAGTTGCCTTGTCGCTCGGAAACTTTGCCGCACCGGAAGTGCTGCCCATCCTGGCCAGGATCGCCGGACGTAACGCTGACAATTCGTTAATCCGCGACGGGATCGTGAGCAGCCTGCAAAACCGCGAGCTGGACTTTTTGAAACTCTTGATCGCGAACCCTCAGTGGGCTATCCGCGGGCCAGGTCGCGAGTCGCTCTGCCAGACATTGGCCAGCGCGGTCGTCAAAGGACGCCACGCGGCAAGCATCGAGACTTTGTTGGAATTGATCGGACGAGAACAGAGCGAAGCGGCGTGGCAACGAAAATCGTTGTTGACGGGCCTTGCCGAGAACGCTCGCAACGAACATTGGGAACCTGTCATGCTGGACGTGGAGCCACCGGCCTTCCAACGGTTGGGCAGGTCGGATGATTCGACCGTCCGTGATTTGCTCGAGAAAGCGAAGACGCTCTTTGAATGGCCGGGACATGGCAGTCGCCGACCGATGGTCCAGAATGCGGCTCCGCTCACTGCCGACGAGAAAGAACTATTCAATCTGGGCAAGGAGAAATTCCAGATCACTTGCGCCGTTTGCCATGGAATGAACGGAGAGGGCATGGTGCCGCTGGCGCCGCCTTTAGTGAATTCTGGCTGGGTTTTGGGACCGGAACAGCGGCTTGCCCGAATTGTCCTGCACGGTTTGGAGGGACCCATTCACGTCAACGGGATAAAGTACGAACCACCATTGACTTTGAAGGACATGCCAGCCCTCGAAACGATGGACGACGAGACGTTGGCGGCGGTTCTGACGTATATTCGACGTGAATGGAATCACCAGTCCACACCGGTTCTTCCCGGCGTCATCGCGAAGATCCGCCGCGAAACAGCTCAACGCCAGACGCCGTGGACGGAGAGCGAACTATTGCAAATGTCTAATTGAATGAACAGGATCGAGGCCTACGCACCTTGGGCTTGGACCTCGCATTTGAAAGACATGGCCGTCCAGGAGTACGAAGATGGCTTTCTGCTCTCGGAAGTTCCGCTGGGCGAAGGATTCCTGGATCTTCGAAAAATGATCGCGACGCTCCCGCGGGCAAAACCGGGGCTACCGCTGAACCTGGAGATGATTACTCGCAACCCGCTCAAAGTGCCGTGCCTCACGAAAAAATATTGGATCACTTTCGAAAATCTTCCGGCGAATGTTCTCGCCGGAACGCTTGCGCTGGTCCGGGAAAACGCTCCGCGAAAGCCATTACCACAAACAACCGGACTGAACGACGAGCAGCGCTTAAGCCTCGAGGACGACAACGTCAGAAAATCGTTTACCTACGCCGAGGAACATCTGGGTCTGTAAAGTCGGAACACTTTTTCGTTAGGAGTCCGACCGGTTTCAAAGTCCAACAGGACAACCTGCGCCTTCTCCATGAACTGCATTTGGCAGGGACATCGCGCTGCGACGTCCCTGCCCGCGTAGCAGCGGGCGGAACGGTTGCGCCGCTGGACGCGGCGCGGACGGCGCAGCGCACGTCACTACCTCCAATGGTGCATCGCCTCGATTCAGGTCCGGATTTGGAGGTGCCCCTCTCCTTCCATGAACCACGGTTGCGGGAAGAAACATTAACAATTTGTAATGTTCGCGAAAGGTTCCCGTAAACAGCGTGTGACATCCTAGCCCAGTAACGTGAGGGAACTCATGGGATTCCTTCCACTGAGAATGAACGAAACGAGAACAATAAAGATGGACTTACTCCAATGAATAGCGGAGCGGACTGCATCATCGGAGATAAATCCAAAAAGAGTGAATATTATGAGAAAACTACAAAACAAATTACTGGCAATTTTCCTCGCCACGGCGGCGGGGGGAGCGTTGGCACTGGTTTCGACCAGCAGAGCGTTTGACTGGCATTTAGAGAACCAAAAAAATACAAAGGTTTCGGTTCCGGTCGTTGTCAATGAAGCTCCGCTCTCGCGCGACACGAAATTCACCACCAGCTTTTCGCCCGTGGTGAAGAAGGTGGCGCCGAGTGTGGTCAACATTTTCACCACGAAAACCGTGAAACACCCATCTGGTCCCGAATCACCATTTTCCAGCGACCCGTTCTTTCGGCGGTTTTTCGGAGACCCGTCTGACGAGGGTGATGGTCGTTCCCGGAAGCGGTCGCACAAAGAGCGGAGCCTGGGTTCCGGAGTCATCGTGAGCAAGGATGGCTACATCCTGACCAATAATCACGTGGTCGATGGGGCCGACGAAATCAAGGTGGCCCTCTCCAAAGGCACAAAGGAGTATGAAGCAAAGGTGATTGGCCGCGATCCCAGGACGGACATTACGTTGCTGAAGATTGAGGCTGAGGGTCTCTCTTACATTACCTTGGCGGACAGTGATAAAGTCGAAGTGGGCGATGTTGTCATGGCCATTGGCAATCCGTTCGGCATCGGACAGACCGTGACGATGGGAATCGTGAGCGCCGTTGGCCGCGGTGGGTTTGGGGTTGAAGATTATGAAGACTTCATTCAAACCGACGCCGCGATCAATCCGGGTAATTCCGGCGGTCCGCTCGTTGATGCAGAAGGCCGCTTGGTCGGCATCAACACATTCATCATTAGTCGCAGTGGCGGGAATCAAGGCATCGGCTTTGCCGTGCCGGTCAATCTGGCTCGCAACGTGATGGAGCGACTTCGTAAAGACGGCAGCGTCGTGCGCGGTTATCTGGGCGTCATGATCCAGGATTTGGACCCCGACCTGGCGAAGGAGTTTGACATGGCCGAACAGCCCGGCGCGCTGGTCTCAGGTGTCACGGAGAAAAGCGCCGCGGCCGAAGCCGGCTTGAAGAGTGGCGACGTCATTGTCGAGTTCGACGGCAAACCGATTCAGGACAGCCGTCAACTGAGATTGCTGGCCTCTAAAACTTCGCCGGGCACGAAAGTCGAAGTGAAAGTGTTGCGTCACGGAAAGGAAAAGACCTTTTCGGTGACCCTGAAGGAACTGCCCGATCAAATGGCGAAGGCGAAAGGCGAACGTGATAACGAAGATTCGAGCACCAAGGACACACTGGATGGCGTGGAAGTCGGGGACATTACACCCGCCGCCCGTCGGCAGTTTGAGTTGCCCGGCGATCTGAAAGGAGCGCTCGTGACCCGCGTCGATCCGGAGTCGGTGGCGTCCGAGAAAGGATTGCGTCCCGGCGACGTGATCGAAGAGATTAACCGGAAGCCGATCACCAACGCTGATGAAGCCGTTGAGGCGAGCAAGCAGGTTAAGAACAAACGCACGTTGCTCCGACTCTGGAGTCACGGTGGAAGCCGCTACGTCGTAGTGGACGAAAGTAAGGGCAAGAGTTAATCAGCTCACGAGGGTTCACCGGAGGGTGCTCCGGTGAACCTTTTTCGTGATGTTCTATCGACCAGTTTTGTGGCAAGCTTATGAAAGCCGGGTTCACCGAATTCGAATCGGTCGTCGGACCGGCGGATTGCACGGAACTGATCGATGTCGACATGCGAATACTCGTGATCGAGGATGACAAAAAAATTGCCTCGTTTGTCATCAACGGACTTAAACAAAATGGCTTTGCGGTGGACCATGCGGCCAACGGCGACGATGGGCTGGCGCTGACCGCCGCCGCACCGTTTGACGCAGCCATCGTCGATGTCATGCTTCCGGGCCTGGACGGCCTGAGCCTCGTCCGGCAACTGCGAAGCCGGAATGTAAACCTTCCCGTCCTTTTTCTCAGCGCCAAAGGCTCGGTGGACGATCGGATCAAAGGGCTCCAAAGCGGCGGGGACGATTACCTGGTGAAGCCATTCGCGTTTAGCGAGCTGCTCGCGCGCGTGCAAGCGTTGATTCGCCGCGCCACGCGCACCACCGAGGCGACGACGCTCTCCGTGGGCGAGTTGCAGATGAACCTGGTGACGCGTGAAGTGATCCGAGCCGGACAGAAGCTTGACTTGCAAACCCGCGAATTCGCGCTGCTTGAGTACCTGATGCGTAACGCGGGCCGAGTCGTCTCCAAGACCATGATCCTGGAGCACGTCTGGAATTACAGCTTTGATCCACAGACGAATGTCGTGGACGTTTTGGTGTGCCGTTTGCGAAACAAGGTCGATCGCGACTTTAAGAAAAAGGTGATTCAGACCTTGCGCGGGGTTGGTTATGTCCTCAAAAACGATTGACCGCGCCGAACGCAGTTTGAGCGTGCGGCTCAACCTCTGGTATTCGGCGTTTTTTATTCTCACCTGTTTCTCGCTTTTTCTGCTGGCCTATTTCGTTCTTGCCTCTTCGATTCAACAAAAAGAGAAGGAGGCAATCCGCGCCCGGCTCGATGAATATCGCGCCTGGTATGAAGGAGGCAGTCTGGAAGGCTTGCGACAGCGCTTTTTTAACACTCGAGCCAGCGACAAAAACGCGTTTTTCGTTCGAGTCGTCGGCACGCGAAACAACGCCCTCTTCCTCAGCATCCCGGATGACTGGCAGGACTTCGATCCAAAAACAATCGAACCGGTCCGTGTCGAGGACGCCCGCCCGTGGTTTTCGCTGTCCGGAAAAAACAAGCAGCACGTTTGGATGATCGCTTCGGCGGCGTTGTTCGACGGCCGGGTACTGCAAGTCGGCAAGAGCACGGAGAACTCGGCCCAGCTTCTTTCGCACTTTCGCGTTGTTTTTGGCACGGCGATGGTTGCCGCGATTGTACTGGGCTTTACTGGAGGAGCGCTGATCACCTACCGGGCGCTGACTCCGATTCGCCAGTTAATCCAAACTGTCCGCACCATCATTGAAACGGGCCAGATGAACGCCCGGGTTCCGGCGCGCAAAACAGGTGATGAACTTGATGAACTGGTGAACTTGTTCAATCGGATGCTCGAAAAGAACGAGTCGCTGATCCGCGGGATGCGCGAGGCGTTGGACAATGTCGCGCATGACCTGCGCACGCCGATGGCGCGGTTGCGGGGCACGGCCGAAATGGCTTTGCAAACTCCGGATGATGCCGAAGCCGCCCGCGAAGCCCTGGCGGACGCGATGGAGGAGTCCGAACGCCTCCTCACTATGCTCAACACACTCATGGACATCTCGGAAGCGGAGACCGGAACCATGAAGCTCGCGCTCGAAACGATCAATCTGCCGGATCTCGTCCGCGCTGTGATCGATCTTTACGAGATTATCGCTGAAGAGAAAAAGATTACCATCCACGCAAGCCTGCCGGATGAACTCCGAATTGAGGCCGACCGTGTCCGCCTCCAGCAGGCGCTCGCCAACCTGATCGATAACGCAATCAAATACACTCCGCCCGGCGGGCGGGTCGAGGTGGCGGCGGAACAGGACGATCAGCAGGTGGTCATACGCGTCAAAGACACCGGCATGGGCATTTCCACAGAAGACCTGCCGCGAATTTGGGACCGCCTTTATCGCGGGGACAAAAGCCGTTCACAAAAAGGCCTTGGCCTGGGCTTGTGCCTGGTCAAAGCCGTGGTACAAGCGCACCATGGCAAGGTCGACGTCACGAGCGAACCGGGAAATGGTTCGCTGTTCACGATAATCCTGCCGCGCATCTCTCACTAATTATAAGTCACTGATCCAAGGGCGGAGAGGCGTGGATGGCGATGCCCACGGCGGCGGCAACCGCCACGATGACCAACCCCGCTGGCAGGCACGACGCCCACCTCCTCAATAGGGGAGTGTTGTCCGACGGAACCAGCGCCAGGAGGGGTGAGACGGCGAGCATGAGCGCGCTGACTGGCGGAAGTTCGGCATAGAAATATCCGCTTAGCCAAAGGCCGGCGAGCACCACGATCACAATCGGGCCCGCTCCCCCTCTCAGCGATAGACTCGGAATCCAGCACGCCACAAGCCAGGCCACCACCGTAGTCGTTCCAAAGATCAGCGCCAATTGCCCCAGCAGCATGCTGCCGGAGACCATCAGCGCTACGCTCGTTCCTGCCGAGAGTATGGCAAGGATAAGAGGCAGAGCCGGACGCGATCCGGAAGGTTGGGCAATTGTTTCGAAACAAGACGAAACAAAAAGCATGATCGCCAGGAGACCCCCGATCCACAACAAACCTTCGCTCAGCGACCAAGCGTATCTCCATTTGGGCTGGAGCAGCACGCAGAGGAATACGCCACTGAAAACCGCCCGAACCGACAGGCGCCGCCAGCGCCGTGTGTCCGGCCGGACCACGTCAAGCAGACCCATTATCAGGGCCGCTACGGCGAAGTAGAGAAGCCAGTGGGTCGCTTCCTTGGGTGGGAAAGACGGCCATCGGCCGATAGCCATCGCATGGCCACCAACATAACCCACGCCCAGAGCCACAGCGCCGGCCCATCGATGGACTGACGGAAAACGCGCCGCGGCGGCAAGCACTGCGCCGGTAATGACCGCTCCAACAATAATTCCCGGCAGGAGCTGCTCGAGCAAGATCCACATTTGTCCAGCCCTGCGCCTGAGGTCTATTGCCGAACTCCTTCGATCGCCACCATCACGGTTACTTCATCGCCCACGCCGTTGAGCATGAAGTTCATCCCATAGTCGCTGCGCTTGATCGTGAACTGCGCCTCGCCGCCAGAGCGATACTCGTTCTGCATGCCTTTGGTTTCTCCACCTTTCTTGAAGTCGATCGTGAGCGACTTCGTCACGCCGTGGAGCGCGAAATCGCCCGTCATCTGGTAAGTGTCCTCATTGATTTTCTTCACTTGCTTGCTCTTGAAGGTCATGACCGGAAATTCTTTCGCATTGAAGAAATCGGGGCTCTTTAGATGCTGGTCGCGCTTCTGCACGTGTGTGTCAACACTTTCGACTGGAACGGTAATGTCCACCGCGCTCTTGGAAGGGTTTTCTTTGTCAAAGCTCACAGTGCCGCTGATCTCGTTGAAGCGGCCATAAACGTTCGCGACGCCGAGATGCTTGACTCGAAAGACAATCGAGGAATGGACCGGATCAACTTTGTAAAGGTCAGCCCCGCGGGACGTCGCGCCGACACCGGCGAGGACAATGGTCGAGGTTAGCGAGAGAAGAATTTTGTTCAGTTGTGTTTTCATAATGTGGATCTTTACTGAGACGATGTTGAAAAGCGATGCGGAAGCGTGGCAACCGAGACGTGTGGAGAAACGCGGGATTGAGTGTACTCACTGACAGTCAAATAACCTTGTGGAGCGGTTAGAACGGCTCCTGCTGCGCGTCACGCGAACAATTCGGCCATCTGGATACCCACGCCCGGGACACTGGAACATTCGAGAGCGTCCTTCATACCAATGACGAGCGTCTCTTGATAGCGCCCATTTTCCGGACGGCGGTACACTTCCACCTGTCGTTCGCGTCCGAGCACGATCCAGTATTCCTTCACGCCGGCTTCGGCATAGAGCGCGGCGTTTTCCCGGTCGAGCGCCGGGCTGGAGACGGCGATTTCCACGACCAGCTCGGCGGTGGTTGGATGCGCTTCCATGAAATCTCGTTCACCGCCACGGGTCACCGAGATGTCCGGTTCGGGCTCCGAATCCATGAAGGTTAGTGGCTGCTCCTGCCACACCGTGAATCCCGCGGGCAGGCGCGCGAGGAACAACCGGTAGAGCAAAGACACGATCGTACTGTGAAGCGGGGACTTGGACATTTTCTCGATGACGACACCGCGGATGAGTTCCGTGCGCTTGCCGTGCCCGTTGAATTCGCCGAGCCGATGATACTCCGCAACTGACAGGGGCGAAACGCGCTGCCTGACTTCCGGTAACCCTAAGATCGTTGACATCACGTTCGCAGCTTAATATGCCTCTTCACAACTGTCGAGGCACGAAAGCCAGGGTGCGTATTTTTGAACCTTAAACGCCGCCGCGCTTTGCACCGGCGACATCGGCTTGGGCGCGTCGGTTGGTTTCGGAATTTGCGCGAAGGCGGGAGTTGCGGTTAACGAAACCTACGCTCCGGATCCGCTCTGAGCAAAGTCAATTGGTAACATCTCTGTCATTGCCTCCGAGATGGGAACGAATGACCTGTTGTGGCGTTGACGCGGTCTTGTTCGAAACCTTAAGATTGAGGTGCATTGCCCGCATGAAAAAAGCAGAGTTGCATCTATGAACCACTTCACGCCCGGTGCGAAACGGGTGTTTGGGTTCGCGCGCGAAGAGGCTGAGTCCTTCCATCACAATTTCATCGGCACCGAACACCTTTTGCTGGGCATTATCAAATTGGGTCAGGGCGTTGCCGCCAACGTGCTCAAATTCAGCGGCCTGAACCTCGAAAACGTCCGCAAGGAAGTCGAGAGGCAAGTCGGCCTCGGTTGTGATCCTGGAGGGGGCGACATCCAACTCACACCGCGTGTGATGAAGGTTCTGTCAATAGCGCATTTGGAAGCCAGGACCCTCAGGCACACCTTCGTCGGCACGGAACATATTCTGCTAGGCCTGGTGCGCGAAAGCGATAGCCCGGCCGCGCGCGTTCTGAAAAGTCTCAAAGTAGACCTCGAACAGACGCGGCAAATGATTTTGAACGGACTTGATCCAAATTCCCTTCCTGACGACAACAAGCTGAATTAGCTTTCTGCTGTTAAAAGAATGATTCGATGAGACTCATCGAGATGCTTTTTCTGGTCCCGGTGCTGGCGTTGCCCTGCGTGGTCCAAGGGGCCTCGCCCGGCGCCGCGCCGCAGTTGCCCATCGTCGGCGCACGCATCGTGAACGTTGCCACCGAAGGGCAACTGCAAACCGCAATGGGTAATCTTCAGGCCGGTGACACGTTTCTGCTGGCCGATGGCACCTACAATCTCACCAGCAGCCTCTACATCAATGGTCGGGACAACGTCACGATTCGCGGCTCGGACGGGAGCACCAATGTCGTCCTCGCCGGCAAGGGCATGGACAATTCCAATCACGGCGGTGTCCCGTTCGGAATATGGTCCAACAGTAGCAACACAACCATCGCCCACCTGACAATCCGCGACACCTGGGACAACGAAATCATTTTCAACCCGGGCGCCCAGTCGCCGCGCATCTATTGCGTCCGGCTGCTGAACGCCGGCTCGCAGTTTATCAAATCCAATCCCACGGACCTTAACGCCGGCATCGGGGTAAACAACGGCGTTGTCGAGTACTGCTGTTTTGAGTACACAAGCAACCCACCCGCCGATCACGGCGCCGGTGTGGGCTACTTCAATGGCATCAGCGCTCATGCTGCGCAAAACTGGATCATTCGCGGCTGCCTCTTCAAAAATCTTCATAACCCCGATACCGCCGCTTATCTTTGGAACCCCGCTGTGCTGTTCTGGCGCCACTCCGCCAATACGGTCACGGAGCAGAATGTTTTCATCAACGTGGATCGCGCGGTTGCTTACGGGTTGGATAACACCACGCCGTACTTCGACCATGCCGGTGGCGTTGTCCGCAACAATTTCGTTTACCTCGACCCGGGCTTGATTAGCGCGAGCCGCAAGGCTAGCTCCGACGGCTCAATCATCGCGTGGAATTCGCCCGGCACACGAATCGACCACAACACTGTTCTGCTCAACGGCAACGAATTTTATGCGGTCGAATTTCGCTTCTCGACCACGACCAACGGCACGGCTCGCAACAACCTCGCCGACGCGCCGATTCATCTGCGCGACACCGCCACTGCCACGCTGAACGAAAACCTGCTCACGGCTGTGCCGGGAATGTTCGTCAATCCCGCCACAGGCGATTTGCACCTGCGGCCGTCTGCAACCAACGCCATCGACAAAGCGCCGGGCCTCGGCGCTGTGACAAACGATTTCGATGGGGATCTTCGCCCGAAAGGTGCCGGTTCAGATATCGGGGCCGACGAGTTCACAACGAACGCGCGGCCGGTTATTCTCAACTTCCGGCTGTCGGGCACAAATGGTCTGGTCAGCTTCACCACGCTCCCGGGCCGGAGTTATGAAGTCCAACGCGCCAACGAAGTGATTGGCAGCGCCTGGTTGCCCGTGGCTGCCAACATTCCAGGCTCGAGTGGAGTCATTCAAGCCACCGACACCAATGCAACCAGCCAGGCCCGGCGGATTTACCTGGTGCGACTATCGCCGTAAGCGGTGGTCTTCCCGCATTAATCGTTCCCGAGCTTTCTCAAGGTCATGTTTCGCGAGAGCGGTGTGAACATCATTGAGCGCAGTTTTGGCGTCGGTAGCGACGGCCACCGACGGAGCAGCTTCAGGCGTTTGCGCGACCGGTTCGGTTGGCTCGGCTACAACTGGCGGTGGATGGCTTTTGGTTCGTTCTTTGCATCCAGAACCAATCAAACTCGCCGCTAAAATCAGAACCGTCGTTCGGGAGAATGCTTGCATCTCCAGAGATAGTTTCAGCCTAAAATCGAGAGTTCAGACCGCGAAATACACAAACCACGCGAAAACAGACAAGTTTGGGCAATTGCCGCGTCCAGGTAAGAGCGTGAAAGACCTCCGATTCCAAGTGTTTCCGTTTTCGTGTTTTTCGTTTATTTCGTGGTTCCAACTGCGCTTCCCAGGTTTAAGGTTCACCGTGCTATCGACCATCCTTCGTATCCGGGGCGCACCATAAACGGTTGGGAAGCTCTTTCACGCCGGCGGCCTGCCCGGGTGCGCCAAGTGCCGGTTTGCCCGCCAGTTCATACCACTTCTTGTAGTTTATGATTTCCACGCTCCCGCCGAACGCACCCACGGCGACTGAGCCTTTCACATCCACACCCGGATTGCTGGGATTTCCGCCGCCGTGGCGCTGGGAGATCCCTTCGTCGGGGTAATTGACCGGGTCATCAAAAAAGATCGGGAGTGTTTCATCGGCTTCCCACTCCAAAATCCCGTCGCCCCTGAATTGCCCGAGTCTGAAAGAGTTGGGTCTTTTGCCGGTCAACCGCCCGTAACCGCACGGGGCGCCATTCCAAACGTAGCTTGAAACATAAACACCTCGCGCCAGAAAAAGCTTCATCAACCGCGAAGAGCTGGTTTTGTCATAGGGACAGACGTAGATTTTCGTGCTCCCGTGGTAAGGGAAAATCTGGCCCTTCTTGAGCACTTCCAGTTGGTTTGAGATCTTCTGTTGCAGAGTTCCACCAAAAACGAAGTTTCCTCCGAAAAGCCAGCTCGGTTCCTCATTCCAGCCGGCATGTGGCAGAAAATCATTGTTGTCATTCGCGTATAAGTGAGTGGCGAGGACAAGCTGCTTATGATTGCTGATGTCAATCGCGCGAACGGCCCTGTCCTTGGCTTTCGACAGAGCGGGCAACAGCATGCTGGCTAAAATCGCGATGATCGCGATCACCACCAACAATTCGATCAGCGTGAAAGCCGCGGCTGGGTCACCTTTGCAACCTCGCTCTGTTCGCGGGCGATTCAGAGTTTTCATGGACCGTTCTCGTCATTTGCTTAGCCGATAGAATGTGGCACTACCCGAAAGTGCAACAGTGACGGTTACTTGATTACCCACGACAATCTGCGGCGCCGTTACCGGTGACCAGATGCCTGGTAAAAGACTCGCAGTGGACTCAAGGTGGAATCCCGCAGCGGCCACAGGCCAGGAAATCACGAGGTTGTTCCCGGATCGCGCCACGCTCAGCGACGTGCCTCTACCTGTGCCCAAGGTGTAGATGACTTGCAAATAGGGCCGCTTGGAAGCGGTAATATCCTCCATGGAAGCAAAGGCGCGAAAGCGGTCTGCTCGTTTGGTAGGGTCCGAGTTGAGCAGCACTCCGTAATTGCTGGCGGGTGTGTTCAGCCATTCCTGGACCATCGTCTTGAGGTTCCAAGCCTTAAAACCGTTCGTTGTATCGATTTCAAGAGTCGCGTAAACCGCGCTGAGGTCACTCTGAGCGATGGGGATGTCGTTGAAGCAGCAGCTATTTGGTGTCCAAGGATTGGTGCCATCGTAGGTGAAGCCGGTGGCCAGGACCAGATTTGGATTTTTGGTTGGTTTATAGGCTCCAACGGTGTAGGTCGCGTCAGCGGTGAAGGTAGGAGGATCAGCGGGTTGATCCTCCGTGTCACTCTTCACCTGATAAAGATTGAGTTGAGCATCGGTAATGGTGGCCCCGGCTGGAATAGTGGAAAGATCGAACTTCATCAGAATCACATTGGCAATCTTGTTCGCTGGCCAAGTGTAGAGGTTGAGGGTGGCATCGGAAATAGCGATGTTCGTATTAATGTTCAGGAAAGTGTCTTGAGTCGGGAAAAGATTAACTGTCGTGCTCGCCGAAGTGTAAGTGACCTGCAAATAGGGCCGCTTCGAAGCGGTGATATCCTCCATGGAAGCGAAGGCGCGGTAACGGTCTTTGGGTTTGGTCGCATCCGAGTTGAGCAGCACCCCGTAGTTGGTGGCGGGTGTGTTCAGCCATTCCTGAGCCATCGTCGTGAGGTTCCAAGCCTTAAAGCCGTTCGTCTTATCGACTTCAAGAGTAGTGTAAGCCGCAGTGATGTCGCCCTGGGCCATGGGGATGTCGTTGTTGCAGCAGGAATTGGGAGTCCAAGGATTGGTGCCATCGTAAGTGAAGCCTGAGGCCAAGGCGAGATTTGGATTTATGGTCAGTTTATGTGCTCCAACGGAGTAGGTAGCAGAAGCGGCCTCTTCATGTGTGTCACTCTCCAACAGGTAAAGATTGAGTTGGGCATCGGTAATGGTCGCCCCGGCGGGAATACTGGAGAGATCAAACTTCATCAGAATCACATTTGCAATCTTGTCGTCCGGCCAGGTGTAGAGGTTGAGAGTGGCGCTGGAAATACCGATGTCCGTGTTGACGTTCAAGAAAGTGTCCTGAGTCGGAAAAAGATTGACTATCGTGCTACCCGAAGCGCCGCCATTGACCTTGATATTGACAGCGGCGGAATTTGTCGCTGCCCCGGCACTGTCGGTGGCTTTAGCCGTCAAACTGTAACTGCCACCACCGACACTGTTCCAGGTAAAGCTGTACGGGCTGTTCGTGTCGGTCCCCAAAAGCGTGCTGCCCTGGAAGAACTCCACTTTCGCGATCGTGCGTCCGGTGACGGCAACGGCTTCGGCCGTAATAGTGACATTGGCGCCCGCAAGAAAGGTGGTACGCTCCACCGGTTGAGTGATGGCGACGTCGGGCGTCTGGTTGGTGTCTCCAGCCAGCACGCGGATGTCTGCAAGGTTCAAAGTGCGATCGTAGATCCGCAGATCGTCGAGCTGTCCACCGTAGAATTGTTGAGGCTGGTCGTCTCCGCCAATCCGCAGACGATTTCCTCTGGCCTGGAGATTGCCGGTTGTCACGACGGAATTTTGCTGAACGCCGTTGACGTACCATTTAACGCTTGTGCCATCATAGGTGACCGCGAAATGCTGCCAGATATCGTCTTGAATGAAACCGACTTCATCGAGACCGATGGTCTGGCTGGATCTGACGCTCTGGACCGTCGTATCGCTATCGGCAAAGCTAAACACAAGATCCCGCCTGCTCCGTTCAATCCCGTATTGATAAAAAGGAGACTGAAAGGTGCCATTCGCGACATCGTCGGCATTGTACGGTTTGTCGATGATCACAGCGTCCTCGTCGGCGACGGTGTTGATCCAACCCGCAATCGTGATATTGGTGCCGGAAATATCAAGGCTCGGACTGTTCGGGATATCCACATACAAC
>JBDTOW010000014.1:0-14572 GCA_039933075.1 Verrucomicrobiota bacterium
GCAATCCCAACTGCCGCGCCACTTCCTGCCCGATGACGAGCCCACCCATGGCCGGTGAAATCACGGTGGCGGCGTTCAGCGACTGTACTTTGTCGGCGAGCGCGCGTCCAAATCTCTCGACGATCGGCATCTGTTGCAAAGCCAGTGCGCATTGAAAGAATTGGCGGCTGTGCAGGCCGCTTCGAAGTATAAAATGGCCTTCGAGCAGGGCACCAGTTTCGCGAAAGAGTCGCAAGGCTTCTTCATTAGTCACGCCAACGATTCAAACATCAAGCCAGCCGAAGGGACAACAACTTTCGATTTTTGGTGACCGGCGATGTCCAATTCGTTTTTAATGATCCGGGAACTAATCTCCTTTTCAAACTATGAAGAGCCATCCGACTTTCGACATTCCGAGGCGTCTCCGGCGATTGCGCGTTTCCCCGGGCGTCCGCGCGCTGGTCCAGGAAAATCGCGTGACCGTCGACGACTTGATCGCGCCAATTTTTATCCATGAGAAAGGCGGACCGCCCGAAGCGGTCGACTCGATGCCGGGCGTTCACCGGCATTCGTTGGCTGATTTGGTTGGCGAGTGCCGCTCAGTCCACGCGCTTGGCATCAAGGCGGTGGCGATTTTTCCCTGCGTTGAGTCGAAGCTAAAAGATTCTCTCGGTTCTTACGCTCTGGAAATCGATTCACTGGTCTTGCGGGCTGTTCGCGAAATCAAAGCGGTCGTGCCGCAACTCGTCGTCATCACCGATATAGCACTGGACCCGTACACCTCGCACGGGCACGACGGTCTGCTGAACGAAAAGGGAACGGATGTGGACAACGATCGGACGGTGGAGGTTTTGACGGAGATGGCTGTTCACCAGGCGAAGGCCGGCGTCGATTGGGTGGCGCCGTCGGATATGATGGACGGCCGAGTGCGGGCAATTCGCCGCGCCCTGGATTCCGCGGGTTTTACGCGGACTGGAATCCTGGCGTATGCGGCGAAATTTGCGTCGGCCTATTACGGCCCTTTCCGAGACGCGATTGGCAGCAAACAGGCGGCGGGCGGCAGTTACCTGGACAAACGCACGTATCAGATTCACCCCGCGAATCTGCGCGAAGCTTTGCAGGATGCGTTACTGGATGAAGCGGAGGGGGCGGACCTGCTGATGGTCAAACCTGCGGGGCCTTATCTCGATGTAATTCGGGAATTGCGAAATCGAACTTTGGTGCCGCTAGTTGGGTATCAGGTCTCCGGAGAGTATGCGCAGATCCAGGCCGCTGCGCGTTTGGGCTGGCTCGATTTGGAAAAGGTCCGCGATGAGTCCTTACTGGCGATTAAGCGAGCGGGGGCCGATCTCATCATCACTTACTTCGCGAAGGATGTTGCTCAGGCGTTGCAAGCGAAACAATGAATTATGTCAATCCAAGCGTCCCGGAGAAGGAAGCAATCAAAGCCGGACCCACCGCTCCTGATCGGATACGCTACAACCAGGCTGGGATTTGCTCGGCTTTCCAGATCTCTTCGAGCCCCTGGCGTCGGCGAACCAACGCTGCTTTTTTGTCATTCACTAAAACCTCGGCGGCAATGCCCCGCGTGTTGTAATTGGAAGCCATCACTGAGCCGTAGGCGCCGGCGCTAAGCAAAGCGAGGTAATCTCCCTCGCGCACCTTTTCAAGTGGGCGGTCTTTGCAAAAATAATCTCCGGATTCGCAAATCGGACCAACGACATCGGACGAGAGCAGGGTCACGCTCTTGCGGATCAGCGGTACGATCTGGTGGTAGGAATCGTAAAATGCCGGGCGAATCAGGTCATTCATTGCCGCATCGACAATGACGAAATTCTTGCGGCCGGTTCGTTTCACAAACTCGACTCGAGTTATCAAAGTGCCCGCGTTGCCGACAATAAAGCGGCCGGGTTCAATCAAGATTCGCAGGTTGAGCGGTTGCAGCAAGGGCACCAAAGTGGCTGCGTAGCTGGCGGGCGTTACAATTGTTTTCGCGCGAAGAGATTGCCACCATTCCAGCGGACCGCTTTCCAGCGCTGGATTGTACACGATCCCAATTCCGCCGCCGATGCTGAAGAACTCGAAGTTATATTTGGCTGAAAGCTTCGCCGCCAGCGGCACCACTTTTTTGACCGCCATCTCGAACGGTTTCGTTTCTGTGAGTTGCGAACCGATGTGCATTTGCAAGCCGTGGAGGCGCAGGTTTTTCAATTTGCTGGCCCGGGCGTAGGCACCCTCGATCTCCTCGAACGCGATCCCGAATTTGTTTTCGTAGGTGCCGGTGGTGATCTTCGCGTGAGTGCCTGCATCCACGTTCGGATTCACACGGATTGCCACGGGTGCGATTTTTTTTAGCCGCGCGGCCACGCGATTGATTCTCAACAATTCCGGTTCGCTTTCGGCGTTAAAAGAGTAAATGCCTTTGCGGATTCCAAGTTCAATTTCCGCTTCCGTCTTGCCGACTCCGGCAAAGACGCATTTCGCGGGATCGCCTCCGGCAGCGATAACACGGCGCAATTCTCCTCCGCTTACGATGTCGAAGCCGCTTCCAAGGTTTCCCAAGGTCCGGAGAACGGCCAAATTCGAGTTCGCCTTCACCGCGTAGCAGCCGAGGTGGTCCAGAGGCGCCAGCGCCTGATCGAGCTTCTGGAAATGATCGGTGATCGTGTGCTGCGAATAGACATAGAGCGGTGTGCCAAATTTCTTAGCCAGGGCAGCCAGCGAGACCCTTTCGCAATGGAGCCTGTCACCGACATAGTGAAAATCATGCATGGGCGGTAGTTATGCCAAAGCTCCTGATGTTGTCACGGAAAGAGTAGGCGACTTTCAATGGGTTTCTCGTCTCACGCAGAGCGTCATCCGGTCCGAATACCAGGCTTGAACAGACCCCGCCATGCGCCCCCAAAGGGATAGTAAGCGACCGAACGAAAAATGAGATTGCGGAGTTCGAGGCGAGTTATTTTAACGCGTTGCCGCGGGTCGAGGGCGTTGGTGACACGCAATTTTGCCAACGTTTGTACGGCAATCAGTATCGGCCATGCGCAAGCAAGCCGCACGCGAAGCGACCGCCACGGAAGCGCATTGGTGTAGGCCCAACCCGCAGCCAGATGCGCTTCGGCCAAATCGAGGTAGGAAGAGTAAAGGGCGCGAAACTTCGGCTCGTTTGCTGGATCCAGAAGATCCGTGGGCCTCAGGCCAGGTTCGTTTAGTCTTTGACTCGGAAGATAACAGCGCCCACGTCGCAAATCGGCTGGCAGATCGCGCAAGATATTTACCAGTTGCAGTCCTTTGCCAAAACGAACTCCGTTCTTGAGCAGGAAATCCTGGTCCAACGAATCACTTTGGAAAAGGTGTGCGTTGCAAATTGTGGTCCAGAACTCACCCACGCAACCCGCCACGCGATAGGTGTAGTCATCAAGCTCCTGGTCTGTCGCAAGGGCGAAGATCTGGTTCGCATTCGCAGCGGAAAAGCGCTTGATGTCCAACTCCTGACCGCTCGTGATTATTTTCAAAACTTCCCGAATCGACGTTTGGTCCGCAACGGAAAAGCAACCAAGCAGCGCGATTGCTTCGTTACAGCGTTCGAGCAATGCGCGTTCGCCCGGCGAACTTTGATGCTCCGCAAACTGGGCAAAGTTGAGCGGCTGTTCTGACCGTGCGAGGATCCGATCACGGAGAATTTGCAAGGCATCAAGGCGCTGCGCCATCGGGACTATTTCAGTATCGGCGATTGTGTCGGTGGCACGCGCCAGCAAATAGGCCAGGCTGATCTGTGGCCGAATCGCGCCCGGCAATACCCGCAAGGTCAAGTAAAAGGAACGGGAAACCTCCTTCAACAAATCGGCAAGCGGTTTTGCAGAAGTTTGAGCCATCCGGGATTTGAAGTGAACGGCCGCAAATGCCGCTGCAAACATCGGGTCATCGCCGACGGAGATCAGAAAGCAATTTTTGCCAGCGCTTAATTTGGCTTTTGACTTGTCTCGTTCCGGGCGACCCAATGATAGTGCGCCGCTCCAGGGCCTTTGCCACATCGAAAAGCTCAAACACGTCCGGACCGAACGCGGTATGAATAGAGCGGTATTCTGATAGAGTCAGTTGGTTGATGGGCTTTCGGACCCGTTCCGCGAACGCAACGACTGCGCCGACCACATGATGCGCCTCGCGAAACGGCATGCCGTTGAGTACAAGATAATCGACAAGATCGGTGGCCAGGAGCGATGGATCGCCGGCGGCAGCAGCGCACGCAACCTGATTCACGCGAACGTTTCTGAGCATCGCGTCCATGATCCGCACCGTCGCGCGAACCGTATCGACGCTGTCGAACAAGCGTTCCTTGTCTTCCTGGAGATCACGGTTGTAGGTCATCGGCAATCCCTTCAACAGTGCAAGCAGGGCGACCAAATTGCCGATAACCCGGCCCGATTTGCCTCTGGTTAGCTCCGCGATGTCGGGATTCTTTTTTTGCGGCATAAGTGAAGAACCTGTCGTGTAAGCGTCCGCGATCTTTATATAGCCGAATTCGACGCTCGCCCACAAAATGATATCTTCTGCCATTCGCGACAGATGTACTGCCAGGAGCGCAGCGACGCTGCAAAACTCAACCGCAAAGTCACGATCGCATACCGCATCCATGGAATTTTGAGTGATCCGCGGTTTGCCGGCAGCGTCGATGAACCCTAGCAGTCTGGCTACCAAATCACGGTCCAGCGGCAAAGTGGACCCCGCGATTGCGCCGCTGCCCAAGGGACAGACATTGAGTCGCTGGAAGCAATCTTTCAGTCGTTTGTAGTCGCGCTCGAACATTTCAACATAGGCTAACAAATGGTGCGCAAAATAAACCGGTTGAGCTCGCTGAAGATGAGTGTAGCCAGGAATAATAACCGCGCTGTGAGCGGCACCAAGCGTTACTAAAGCGTCCTGGAGCGAGCGTATCTCATCGGCTAATTTCGTAATCTCATCCCGTAACCACATCCGGATATCCAGAGCGACCTGATCATTTCGTGAGCGCGCCGTATGCAGTTTCGCGCCGGCTGGCACCCGGCGGGTCAGTTCCGCTTCGATGTTCATATGAACATCTTCCAAATCTGGTTTCCACTTGAACCTCCCCGCCACTATGTCTTGCCCAATAGACTCCAGCCCGCGGATAATTTGAATTTTCTCCGCGCGGCTGATCAATCCAATTTCCTGCAATGCGGTGGCGTGGGCAATCGAGCCGAGAATGTCCTGCCGCCATAAACGGCAATCGAACGATATGGACTGAGTGAACTCAGCAACGGCAGAATCAGGACCGGAATTAAACCGGCCACTTCGCGAAAGAGGACCAGTTCTTTTCATGCGTTTCAAGGGATTCAAATCTGCGACGAGGTTTGCCGAATGTCACGTGGGAAACATTTCTGCCGCTTCGTGGGCAACGCCAACCACGTTCTTTATTTATTTCACTCGACGTGATCTTGAGCTTATCCTTGTATTGCTTGGGTATGAATCTGGTTTACTCTCTCAATGATACCGATCCCAACGTACGGGCTCGGAGGTTCGCCAAGTGGGACTGGGCAAACGCACGCACGAGCGAATTCTCTTCGATAAATCGATATAGATTCTTTCACGGCCGGTGCGAAAGCTTACTAGATCATCGGAGAACCGCACCAGGAAATCGAATCTGGCTCTGCGGCTCACTTTTGACGTTAATTGACGGTAACGGGAACGGTAAAGAGACAAAATAGCAGGCAGTGTTATCATCATCATGACCGATTAGAGCTAATTGTTAAGATTGCGTGTAGCAGCTAGTGTGAAACTCTCCCGCAAAAAACCTGAGTTGGACCACAAAACGGTGAATCAAGCGATTGGCTTCAACGACAATAAGTAGGATATCAGTTAAATGCCTTGTATTAAATGACTTATATATTAAATGAACAGCATTGTTTGGGTAATGTTTGGGGGAATTCCGAAAGGATCGTTAATGAACCATCGGATTGTTGAGCCTGAGGTAATGTCAGGTGCTTTTCGGGAAGACTAGAGGTTAACAGGATTAAAATGTTCATTTACCCGAAGAAATTCGATCTCCTTGTGATTGGCGCCGGCCATGCGGGGGTTGAGGCTGCTCTAGCTTCCGCTCGGATGGGTTGCCAAACTCTACTTCTGACGATCAACCTTGATACGATTGGCCAGATGTCTTGCAACCCGGCCATCGGAGGCTTGGCGAAGGGACACCTTGCGCGGGAGATTGATGCATTGGGTGGCGAGATGGGCAAAACGACCGACATGACCGGATTGCAGTTTCGGATGCTAAACACGAAAAAGGGCCCGTCCGTTTGGGCGCCGCGCGCTCAATGCGATAAGAAGTCTTATCAGTTCCGCTTAAAGTGGATTTGCGAACGCCAGGACAATCTCGATTGCAAACAGGGTCAAACTTCACGATTGCTGGTTCGGGATCGTCAGGTTTATGGCATCGAGACTACGCTCGGCGTGCAATACCATGCCACCACCGTCGTCATCACAACTGGAACATTTTTGCGGGGCCTAATGCATATCGGAACAACTCAGCAATCTGGGGGGCGAGCAGGCGAATCCGCCGCCATGGGGCTGTCCGGATCACTTCAGGAGATTGGCATCGAACTAGGGCGGTTAAAGACCGGGACTCCGCCGAGGCTTCTTCGAAGGTCAATCGATTTTGCGAAGACAGTTCCTCAATATGGAGACGAACCAGTTCCTTACTTTAGTTACTGGAAAGATGACTTGTTCCACGTGGAACATCAGAAGGGGCCAGGCAATCGCGTTCCCCAATCGCCCAGTAACTATCCTCCTGGCTCGGTTCTGGATCAAATAAATGGTCAGATTCCGTGCTATGTAACATTTACCACAGACGCCACCGCCGAGATTATTAGAAAGAACTTGCACAAGTCCCCGATGTATTCTGGAGTAATCGAAGGGATTGGGCCGCGATATTGTCCATCGATTGAAGATAAAATTGTTAAATTTCCGGAAAAAGAGCGTCAGCAAATCTTCCTGGAACCAGAAGGGGTTTCGACGGAGGAGATCTATGTGAATGGTTTCTCGACCTGTCTGCCATTTGATGTACAGGTCGAGATGGTTAGAACAATCATCGGCTGCGAAAACGCTGATATCATGCGCCCCGCGTATGCGGTTGAGTATGATTTTGCCTTTCCAACTCAGCTCTTTGCTTCTCTGGAAAGCAAGATTTGTCGTAACTTATTCCTGGCCGGACAAATAAACGGGACCTCCGGCTACGAGGAGGCTGGAGCGCAAGGGCTTATGGCTGGAATTAACGCAGCGAGACGAGTCCAAGGACGAGATCCTGTCGTCCTACGCCGAGACGAGGCTTACATTGGGGTGCTTATCGATGACTTGGTAACAAAGGGTACTATTGAACCTTACCGGATGTTTACGTCCCGAGCTGAATACAGGCTTTTGCTTCGACAGGACAATGCAGATCAGCGGTTGAGTCGAACCGGCTACGAAGTAGGTTTGCTCCCGGAACGGAATTACCGGCTGCTCGAGACGAAGCTCGCGCAGATCCAGACTGAGATCCTGAGACTGGAGAATTCGCGTCATGGAAACGTCACGCTTGCCCAGATTTTGAGACGGCCGGAAATTACTTATTCAGAGCTACCCAGTCGCGATGACTCGTTAAGCAGCGACGCGATTGTTCAGGTGGAAACGGCCTTGAAGTATGCTGGCTACATTCAGCGTCAAGAGGGTGAAGTATCCAAGCTGCGGAGTCTTGAAGACAAGAAAATCCCGGAATGGCTCGACTATAACTCAGTCCCGAGTTTGCGCACCGAAGCTCGGCTAAAACTTATCCAGATACGCCCCGCCACGCTCGGCCAGGCATCTCGGATTTCTGGTGTATCTCCTTGCGATGTAAGCCTTGTAATGATTTGGATGAAGCGCGGACCCCAGAACCCAAGTCTGATTTCTACTCCTTAATTGGGTGGCAGAATCCTGATTGCCGGTTCTGAATGACGAGACGTTCAGACTCCTTGATGGTTGCTCAGCCTGTGCTTCCGATTTCCGGGTTTTCGATAAAGGCATAGCAAAGCATATGACAGATACCCATGTGCGCATCTTCGACTCTGCCGTAGTGTTCGGAGTTAATGATCAAACAATGATCGGAGAGTTCCGCCAAACGGCCCTGCTTCGCGCCAACAAGGGAGATGGTTTTCAATCCGTTGGACCTGGCCCAACCGATTGCTTTGACAACATTCGGAGAATTCCCACTCACACTCATCGCAAGAACGATATCGCCCGGTTTGGCGAAATTTGACAACTGCCGGACAAAGATGTCCTCATATGAATAATCGTTGCCCAAGGCTGTCATCCAACTGACGTTGTCATTGAGCGACAAACAGCGAAAACGCTTGGTTAATTTATCGGAAGCCCCTTTCCCTAAATCAGTTACGAAATGAGAAGCATTGGCGGCACTACCTCCGTTTCCGAAAACAAAAACCTGCGTGTCCTGGCTCAATGCTTGGCGAAATTGCTCGATCAAGCGGTCGACCTGTTCTGGATCAATCGAATCCAACGCGGCTTTCTGCTCTCGGAGATAATTTGCAATCCAGCTCTTCATGACAATCTTTGTACACGGCGGGAGAATCCTCGTCGAAGAAATTAATCGTACTCGAAGGCATGCGGCGCACGCTGCGAGGAAGTAGCGGTTTGCGAGAAATTCTTCGCGAGTTGGTCTTGCGGATTCCAGCGGTCAAGGCTATCGGCACTTCGATCCGCGTTCCGCTAGAAGGAGGGAGCCGACCAGGACGGAATCTTCGCCGAGTGCCGCTATCCGAAGTTTAACTCCAGTCGAAAAAACTTCCATCACTGACCGCTTCAGAGCGGCTTCCACGGCAACTCGAAGTGGTTCGCCGATCAGCGACAAGCCGCCGCCGAGAATTATCGTTTCAGGATGGAAAAGGTGGACGACGTGAGAAAGACCGAACGATAAATCGTCCGCGAGTTCCTCCAAAATCTTGCTAGCCCCTTGATCTCCTCCGTACAGACCTTGGACCAGATGCTTCGATTCGCCGCCCACGGAACGGCTAATTTGTCGGGAAAGGATCGACGCAGGCTCCTTCGAGATCAATTGACGGATCTTTGCGTCGACCGCCCAGCCTGAGCACCGGGATTCCAGAGTGGTCCCTTGCCGATCAAGGCGCAAATGACCGATTTCAGATTCGCCAGGTTTGGCTCCGTGGTAAATCTCACCGTTGAGTACCAGCCCACCGCCAACCCCGCTTCCCAAGGTAATGTAGAAAACAGGATTTGAGTGGACTCCGGCACCTCGAAACGCCTCTCCCAAGGCCGCGACATTGGCATCATTGTCAACAAAGGTCGGTTTGTTCACAATCGATCGAAGCCAAGGGGCCAGTTCAAAGTCGGCCCAACCCTCGATTTGATGGGAACGAGCAATTCGCCCAGTTTGCCAGTCGACGGGTCCCCCGAAACCTACTCCAACTGCCTGCGGTTCGAAGGCATTCAAAAAACTCGAGAGGGTGCTTTCAATCTGCTGGCGAATCCCTGCGGCGCCTTTCTGCTGATCAACATTCAGCCGTTCACGCTTGCGAATAACGCCAGCGCCGACACCGGCAACGATTTGCAATTTAGTGCCGCCAATTTCGATGCCGAAGTAAGCCTGTTCCACACCATTTAGAATAGACTGCTCATAATCGACCCCAAGACACTCAACGGCCCCTGATCTTCCAAACCCTCGGTTGCCTTCTCCACTTTTTGCAGCGTCAGCCTTACGTTTCTATAGAAGCTTTCGTCATTGACGAGTTTGCCGACTGACCCCTGGCCCTGATTAATCTTCTGCAAGATTTCTTTAAGGTTGCCCATTGCGGTGGTTGATTCGCGATACAGTGCTTCGTCTTTGGTCAACATTCCGAGGGTCCCTTTGCCGGCGTTCACGTTGCCGATCATGTCTTTGGCTTGGTTTACGGCGGTCTTGGCATCGGCGACGAGGGCTTGAACATCCTGGGCGGTGTGGTTTAAGTTCGTCACCGCGTTCACGGCGGAAGAATAGAGCGTTTCATCCGCAATGAGCTTTCCGACAGTGCCTTTTCCTTCCACGATTTGACTGGAGAGCGTCTGCATGTTTAGAAGAATGGTTGTGATTCTGGGATTGTTTTGTTTCATGAAATCCACAAACGGCCCCAGCAAGTTATTCAGACTGTCACCACCCAAATTCTTTGCCAACCCTTCGACCCCTGTCGCTACATTATCCAGTTTGGTCATGATCGAGCTAAGGTCAGCCTGCTCGGTTGTTTCCAACTCTGCTCCGTCCGAAATCTTTGGCGCGGTCGCGGAGCCGAAGGTTATCGAGACAAAGTTTTGACCCATGAGTCCGGTAAATTTTACGGCCGCCTTGCTGTCGGTTTTGATCCCCGTGTCTTTGCTGACTTTCACAGTCACTTCGACCTTGTTATCGACAAGCTTAATGTTTTCGACGCGTCCGATCTCCACTCCGGCCATTTTTACCGGATCGCCTTTTTGTAATTCCTGGACAGTGTTAAACCGCGCCCGAATTCGCACCCCTTGCCTGAAGAAATCAAATCCTCCAGCCAGCTCGACGATTACGATGCCCGCAATCAGTGCCAGCGCAAAAAAGATTCCCAGCCGGGTTTCCAATGTGTTTTTCATGAGTCTTCTTTCCTTTGTTTTGGTTTAAAGTCAACCGTCAAGAATTCGTGTATGATCGGATCGGATTGGCGGCGTACTTCGTCCGGCGTCCCAATGAATAGAATCCGGCCATCGATAATAATCGCGATATGATCGGCGATGCCAAAGGCAAGATCACGACTGTGGGAAACGACGATCGAGGTCGCCCCGATCCGCCGCTTAAGTTCCAAAATCTCCTGGCCAATAGCGACCGCCATTAAAGGGTCCAGCTCACTGGTTGGCTCATCGTAGAGGATCAGTTGCGGGTCAATCACCAAAGCGCGCGCCAAAGCAACCCGCTTCTTCATGCCCCCGGAGAGTTCGCCTGGACTTCGATTTTCCTGGCCCTTCAATCCGACCAACTCCAGCTTTTCTACGACAATTCGTGCGATCTCCTCGGCTGGTTTCAATCGATGTTCGCTCAAGTATAGGCCGACGTTCTCGCCTACACTCAGGGAATTTAGCAGGGCTCCGGACTGGAAAACCATCGCCATCCGGTATTTATTCATCGTTTCTGGCGATTGCACCGGTTGCCCATCGATTAGGATCTCACCCTCATCCGGTGTCTCGAGGCCGATCATGTGTCTCAGCAAGACGCTTTTTCCGCTTCCGCTTGGTCCCATGATGACAAAGATCTCACCCGGAGCTACTTCGAAGTCGATTCCTTTGAGCACAGGTTGGCCGTTAAAGCTTTTTCGAAGCCCGCGGACCTGAACGCTGACAGCGTGTGATGGCGGTTGTTGGGGCGATTGCGTCATTTATCAAAAAACAACAAAGCCCGTGTCAGGAAGTAATCCAGGATCAAGATCAAGACGATTGAGTTGACGACCGCTTTCGTGACGGAACGACCGATTCCCCTTGGTCCGCCAATCGTTTGCAATCCCTGATGACACGATACAATCCCAATCACCACCGCGAACACAAAACTTTTCACAAAGCCCTTGGTGAGATCGAACCATTCGACGGCTTGACGCAGATTGTTGAAATAAGCGGAGAATGACAAGTGGATCTGATGATTCAGCGAACACACCAAAGCGCCCCCGATCCAGCCTACCAGGATGGAAAACAGGACGAGCACTGGCAACGCAACAGTGATGGCGACCAGCCGAGGCAGCACCAGGTAATGGATGGGATCGATGTTCATCGTTCGCAGCGCATCAATCTCCTGATAGACGCGCATGGATCCAATCTCCGCGGCCATCGCTGACCCGATCCTGCCAGCGATTAATATGGACATCATTACGGGAGCGAGTTCTTCACAAACCGAAAGACCCACGAGCCCACCCAACAAATTCGAAAGCCCGCGCTCGGCCAGCCGGGGGCCCGTCTGCAACGCGATGACGCCCCCGATGAACAGGGAGAGGATACAAGCCATTAACAGGCTTGCGTTGCCAATTTCAAATAGCTGGTCGCCCACTTTGCGGCGGTGGCGCAAAGTCAGCGGCAGCGCTCCCAGGGTCCGCCACAGTAGGATCAGGATCTCACCTATATTCTGGAACATAATCGGATTTCATCGAGGCTCCAGCCTTGCCCGCCGGTATTCGTTTGACCTTGGCGATTGGAATGTAAAACAACCGGAGGCGTTTGCCTTCCGGCTCGGAGTGATACTGAAAAAGACCAAATAAAAGCGAGCACTTTTTGGTCGTTGGCGTGGTGTCGCGACGATACAGGTTCCAGAACAAGGATTGACTCGTAGCCATCGTTTTTGCGTTTTTTTCATAACGCCATAGGGACCAGAGAGGCGAATAGTTGCGTTCGATGCTCTTGTTGTTCGGGAGAAACGGTTCCAAAGGCGCCAGGAATTGGAAGCGTTGATTGCCATTGAGCTCGCGTCGGCTGGTGAAGAACGGGAGAAAGTCGGTGCGATGGAAGGTTGCGCCGGTTTGCAGGTTTTTTTCTTTTATGTCTGAATACAGAAAGAACAGGATGCGGCGCCGTTCCCGTTTTAGTGGAAAAGAATTCACTCCATTGAACTTGTACACCGGCCAGAGAAAAAAGCTGCTCGTCAAAGTTTGGTTGTGACCAGAACTGAAAAAGGGCCAGACCCGATTCATCGTTTTACCTTCGCCATGCGCGAATACCACCAGCGGCCCAACCAGATCCATCTCACGATATTTCCTTTCGCGATCGTTCGTAAAAGTGAAGAGTGGCCACAAATAAGTGGAGGAATCGCGGTGGGGCGAGCGTTCCAAAGCGTAGAACGGAAGAAGGACATCTATTTTTTGAGGATTGTCTGTCCCGGTGGCGAGTTCGTTGCGAAAGAAAAGAGGCCAGAGGACGAAGAACCTTTTGTGTCCGCCGATTGTTTCGACTTCATCCATGCTATTCGTCCTGGTCGTAACCCCCTTTTGTTCTTTTCCGATGAGCGGCCAGACCTGCCACCCACTCAAGGACGCTCCGTGGCGGCGGTGAACTAACGGGAACAGGTAGTTGTCGGTGATGACATCTCTTTTTCTCGTTTGGACGTAAAACGGGAACATTACGAAATTAATTTCGTCACGAAACAATCGGTTTTTGATCTGTCCGTAAAACGGCAGCACTGCAGTATAATTTAAGGCGGGATCCGAAGAGCGTTGCCGGAAGTAGACGGGAAACAAAGTGAACCGTCCCTGAATGTTTTCCTGTTGGTTTTGGCCTCCGGCGAAGCTGAACAACTGTCCCAGTTGAATGCGATATTCAGAGCCAAATCGATCATACGTAAAGACTGGATAGAGGAAATCGAATTCTACCGAGTCAGTTCCCTTATCGAGACGATAGGCCATAAATGGAGGCCAAGTCGCCCGAACCTGGGTGTCGCGATGTTCAATGCTGAGCAGCGGCCCGAGCCCTTCTGTGCGGTCTCCAGGATCCAGGGTGAGTTTGAACTGTTGAAAAAGAGGCCCTGCGGCAATCTCGCTGCCATCGCAAGTCGATGGCAAAAATCTCATCAACATCGCGAAGCACGCAGCCGCACTGACAAGTTTGATGATCTTGAAGCTTCTGAATTGTTCGAGCGCCATGCTAACCGGGGTTTACGTTAGCGTTATCGAAAATGCGTTTCCGGCGGTTTTCAAGAATTTTAACCCAGTTAACATAAAGATTTGACATTTCGCATGCGTCTGGTTTATTTTTGTTACTCAATTGAGGTATTTTTACCTCGGTTCCTCCCGACCCAGTGTCGATCGTGCATTGTCGCCACTGGGTTTCTTTTTTAGCTGCCACCCTCGCTCCATAAGAAATTTTATCAATGCCGGTACGAACGTGAGCCCAGCGATCAGGCACGTTGCGGTGCCGATAGACATTACGTAGCCCAGACTTTCAATTCCTTTATGTTTGGCCAGCATTAAACTTCCAAAGCCCACGATGGTAGTTAGGCCGGACACCAGAACGGCTTTCCCTGTGCTCTTTGCCAGGATGCCCGGGTTGTGCTCCTCGGAGAATCGATTCAAAATATGGATTCCGTTTGTGACACCGATGCCGATGACAAGGGGCAAGGTCATAATGTTGGCGGGATTGAATGGAATATCGAGCCAGCCCATGAGGCCAACCATCCATATCGTTCCAATCGCGACCGGCAACAAAGCGAGCGCCAAACATGAGAATGAACGAAAATGAATCAACACGAGGATTACGATTGCGCCTAGCGCGTACCACGCTGCCTGTATGTAACTGTCTTTAAGTAGCGTGGTATATTCGTACAATTGAACGGGGGTTCCGGTCACGTCGGAGTCTACTGTCCGCAGCTCCTTAACGAATGCTTCTTGAGGACCGTGTTGCCAAACGTTTTCTTTCGGAAACACCTGAAGAAGATACTTGCCGGTTCGACCAATGAAACGGTTCCGCAGCGCAACCGGTAAGTCTTTCGCTTCCATGCCGCGGCGATTGTTCTGGTTTTTCAGCGTGTCGAAAGTTTCCCGCAAATCGGTGAACAAGGCCTGCTGGAACT
>JBDTOW010000015.1:0-14502 GCA_039933075.1 Verrucomicrobiota bacterium
AAGGAAGAGCTCGCCATGTACCTCGATCAGCCGCAGCACCATGTCCACGAAATCCTGAATGCCGCCCTCTGGCCGGATCATCCGCTCGGCCGTTCGCTGGCTGGCACCGAAAAGACTGTGGAGAATATCAAAAGGACGCATCTGCTCAATTACCGGCGTTCCAAATATGTCGCCTCCTCAATTTTGATCGCAGCGGCAGGCAGGCTTCAACACAACGAGGTGGTGCGCGCTGTGTCGCGTTTCGCCTCCAAGTTCTTTCCAGGCGAACCGCCTCAATTCTTGCCCGCCGATTCGGATCAGGGGTGTCCGCGCCTAAAACTTTTTACCAAGGAGATCGAACAAACTCAGCTTGCCATTGGCCTGCGCACGTGTTCACGGCACGATGAACGCCGTTATTCGTTGCGCCTCCTTAATACGATCCTCGGCGAGAATATGAGTTCTCGCCTGTTCCAGGTAATTCGCGAAGACCGCGGTCTGGCGTATTCAATCCAAAGCTCGTTGGGCTTTTTTGACGACGCCGGCGTGTTGACGATTTCTGCCGGGCTGGAGGCGGAGAAACTTCCCCAGGTTTTGAAGCTGATTTCGCGTGAATTACGCCTTCTGACCAAGACGCTCCCCTCCGCCGCTGAATTGCGTCGGGCTCGCGATTATGTCATTGGACAGATCGAACTAAGCCTCGAAAGCACGACCAATCAGATGATGTGGATTGGCGAACAATACCTAAGTTACGGCAAGATCACTCCTCCCAGTGAACTCGAGCAACGGCTCAACGAAGTTAAAGCGAGTCAAATCCGCGATGTCGCGCAGGATTTCTTTCGAACCGAACGGTTGAATGTGGCGTTGGTAGGTCCCTTGAAAAGCGAGAAAGGCCTCCTTGACTGGATTCGTCTCTGAACCTGGTTTCATTTCGATTTTCCGATGCATCGGTTGATTCAACAAGTCACCACAAGCCACTCACCCGAAACACTCGCGGAAGGATTGAGTGGCGAAGCGGGCGTTGTGTTGCTCCAAACCGGGTTTTTTGAGGCGCCCACTTCACGTTATTCGCTCGTGACCGCCAGGCCCTTCTTAACGCTCCGATCTTTCGGTTCTCGTTGCGAATTGGTTTCTGTCGGAACCCGCCATGTACAGTTCGGTAATCCTTGGCAGGTTTTGGACGGCTTGATGGCGCGTTATGAATTGCTCGACGACATCGATCTGCCGTTCCCGCTGGGAGGCTGCTTTGGGTATTGGGGCTACGACTTGAAAAACTTCGTGGAACCGAGGTTGCCACGTCGGGCGGTTAATGATCTGGAGCTGCCAGAGTGCCACGTCGGGTTCTACGACAGCCTCGTGGTTTTCGATCACGCACTAGGCAAGACGTGGATCATCTCTACCGGTTTGAACCTGGATGGTTCGCGCTGCGCAATGCGTGCCCGCAAGCAATTGGCCTTTTGGAGGCAAAAACTTGAAAAGTCAGGCGCCGTCGGACCCCTGCCATCCGACATCACAGAATCCCAGCGTGAACTGAAATACCGGGATCGCGCAGTTTCAAACCTTCCGCGGAGTGTGTTCACCGAAATGGTCGAACATGCGCAACGTTACATTCGTGCCGGAGACATCTATCAAGTCAATCTGTCTCAACGACTGGCGGCCTCATGCGTTACGTCCGGCTGGGGCTTTTTCCAACGCTTGACCATGGCGTCGCCCGCCCCCTTCGCAGCGTACCTCGACTGTGGCGAGTTTCAAATCGCCTCATCCTCGCCGGAGTTATTCATCCGTCTAAGGGGGCCCTGCATTCTGACCCGGCCGATTAAGGGAACCCGCCCGCGCTCACCGGATTCCACGACCGATGCGCAACTAACATACGAGCTTCAGACCAGTCCGAAAGAGATGGCCGAATTGATTATGATCACGGATCTGCTCCGAAATGATCTCGGCAAGGTATGCGAGTACGGCTCAGTCCAAGTGCCAGATCTTGTCCGACTTGAACGTTACCCGCAAGTGCAACACCTTGTTTCCACGGTAGAAGGACGCCTACGAAATGAGGTCAGTCATTTTGCAGCATTTTCCGCCTGCTTCCCTGGAGGCAGCGTTACCGGCGCGCCGAAGATTCGAGCAATGCAGATTATCGACGAATTGGAGCCTGTTACCCGCGGGCCCTACACCGGGTGTCTTGGGTACCTCGGCTTTAACCGCGAAAGCCAGCTAAGCGTTTTGATTCGTGCTGCCATCTGCAAGGACCAGACAGTCTATTTCCAGGTCGGAGCTGGGATCGTCGCCGACTCTGTTCCCACAAGCGAATATGAAGAAACACTCGCCAAGGCACGCGGGTTTTTTGCCGCTCTCAATCTCCAATCTCGACCCGGCTACGCAGGCGTCCTCCGAATAGCCGATGAACTCTGATGCCAGGCCAAGACCTCGCGAGCTTCAGTCGCCGCTGCAATCGAATCGAAGTCCTCACTGGTTTGTTCTCGAATCAAAGTCTCAGAGGTTTTCCATGACATCGTTTGACGATGATTGTCTTCCTTAATGGCCGATTTGTTCCCGAGGAAGAAGCAGTGGTTTCGGTCCACGACCGCTGTTTTCTCTACGGAGATGGATTGTTTGAGACGCTCCGAATCTACAACGGAAAACCCTTTCGTTGGGAGCAACACCTGGAACGACTGAAATACGGCGCTCGATTTCTGAAGATTGAATTGCCCTTCACGCCAGAGGCGATTCGTCAAAGTGCTGGAATCCTAATTGAGCAAAACCAACAAACGGAAGCGATCTTGCGTATGACGTTGTCGCGAGGAGTTGGAGTTCGCGGATACTCGACGCGTGGAGCAAAAAAGCCCTTTCTCGTGATGACGTTGCATCCGGCGCCGCTTGTTGCTCCAAACAATAATCCAGTCTGGCGGTTGATCACCTCATCAATCCGTGTCGCAGCCAAAGACCCGATTGCAACTTTGAAAACCTGCAACAAGCTGGCCCAAGTCTTCGCACGCATGGAGGCAGAGTCTCAATGTGCCGACGAAGCGTTGCTCCTGAACACAAACGGCCGGGTTGCCGAGGCGGCGAGCAGCAATGTGTTTTGGATTGAAAACAAGATCATCTTTACCACGCCGCTCGCGGACAGCGCTTTGGCCGGCATAACTCGGGGCGTCATCCTGGAGCTTTGTCCCCGCGTCGGCCTTAGATGCGAGGAGAAGTCGATTTCGCCGAATCACTTGTGCCAGGCGGAAGGAGTGTTTGTTACGATGACGACCGCGGAAATCGTCGAGGTCATGAGTCTGGATGGTGTCGCCGTAAAACAGTCGCCAGTAATCGGCCAGCTTCGCGAGGCATATCACCGACAAATCAGGCTAGAAACCTTGTGACGACCGACGAACGAAGTTACCAATGCCCTGAGTCTGGAATGACGAATGAGAATTCGTCTGGTGATTTCCAATTTTACGTCGTCGGAAGGGAGCTTAACCCTGTGGCCGCGCTTAATTCTTTTGGCTCTATCCGATTTGTCACCTGCGCTTTTCGAAGGGACTCATTCAGTTTTTGAGCCAAAACACGAACGCGAGGTTCACGAATGATAGCTCCGTGGTGACCCATCACATCAACAATCTCCAGACCACCTATCGCGAGTTCTCCCCATCCCAGCGCAGGATCAGGATAAATTCCGTAGGGTTGCTCGGTCGCCCGGAAAAGCGTGATCCAGCCGGGATATGGTTTGGGCAAGTAACTTCGATTCGCTTCGTGACCAGATCTTTGCACCTCGCGGATAGGGCGAGGCAGGTAGAGCGATTGAATAATCGTACACAGGCGTCGATATTTTTGCCGCATCGTGTTGCGGATCCGCCGGCGTAAGCGATACGCTTTGTCGCGAAGATATTCTCCCCGGTTCTCGGGCTCAATCACCTTCAGATTACTCCAATGCACTTCAATTCGCAGTCGCAGCTCATTGAGCGCCTTCCGAAAGGCTGTCGTGGTCGGCAAATACTTCGGATACGATGGGGCGTTGGTATCAAACAAAACGAGCAGCGCGGCGTGTTCGCCTTGGGCATGAAGCTGTTGCGCCATCTCATAAGCGACAAGGCCACCGAAGGAGGACCCGCCGAGATAGTAAGGCCCGTCAGGCTGGAAAGCTCGGATTTCCTTGATGTAAAGCGCAGCCATATCCTCGACGCGCGTCAACCACGGTTTCTTGCCGTCCAAACCTTGTGCCTGGATGCCGTATAAAGGCTGCTCCGCCTCCAGGTAGCGCGCCAGATGGGTGAACTCGACGATGTTTCCGCCCACGCCATGCACACAATAGAAGGGCGGTCGCGAGCCAGTGAGTTTAATTGGAACCAGTGGCGACCATGGCTGGGTCCACCCGTCCTGGCCCAGCAACTTCGCCAACTGTTCAATTGTCGGCGCCTCGAACAGAGTTACCAAAGGCAGATTTTTGCCCGTGACCCTGGCGACCTGTGCGAACATGCGCACCGCTAATAGCGAGTGACCACCCAGTTCAAAAAAGTTGTCCTGCACCCCGATCGGGCGGATCCCGAAGATCTTTTCCCATAGTTTGACCAATTGCATTTCCAAGGAGTCTCGGGGGGCAACGTAAGCCTTCGGGACTGCGGGCAGAGTAGCGGCCGGTGTCGGCAACGCCGCACGGTTCACTTTCCCATTCGGAGTTAGCGGCAAATTGTTCAGAATCACAAACGCGGCTGGCACCATGTAGTCAGGCAGCTTATCTTGCAAAAATTTTCGCAGTTCACCCTCCAGGCTGGCAGAGTGGAGAGCACCGTTCTTGGCGCTCGAATCCGCAGCCTTCGGCACCACGTAGGCCAACAACCGCTTTTCCCCGTTGACCTCGTTCCGAACCAGGCCAATGGCTTCGCGCACCGCCGGATGTAGCGCCAGCGCGGCTTCGATCTCGCCCAATTCAATGCGGTACCCGCGGATCTTTACCTGCTCATCCAGACGGCCCAGAAATTCGATAGCGCCACCGGTTAGATAGCGGGCCAAATCACCACTCCGATAAAGTCGGTCCCCCGGTTGATCGCTGAAAGGGTTGGGCACAAAAGAATCCGCCGTCAACGCCGGGCGGTTTAGGTACCCACGCGCCAAGCCATCGCCGCTGATGTATAACTCGCCGGCCACCCCGATTCCGACCGGCTGTAAGAATCGATCTAAAATATATACACGGGTCCCGGAAATCGGCCGCCCTATGGGGATTGAGGTCCGTGATAAATCCTGCTCGGAAATCGAGTGGCAACAAGTAAACGTTGTGTTTTCGGTCGGGCCATAACCATTGATAATACGGCATCCCGTCAACTCGCCGAGGGCTTTCCTGACGTGCGGAAAGGAGAGAACATCACCACCAGCCAACAATTGCCGCAGCGATTTCAGTCCGGTGAGTTCTTCGTCGACCATCAATTGGAATAATCCAGCAGTAAGCCACAACGTAGTAATCTGATGTCGCTGAATCGCCTCACTCAGTTCCTTCAGGGAGGGGGTGTTCGGCGGCATGATCACCAAACGCCGACGCATCGAAGGTAATCGGCGCCAATTGCAAAAAGACGTCCTCGGGGGTCAGCGAACAATAATGGCTGCCCTTTACCAGACGAACAATGGAACGATGCGTCACAAGGACACCTTTCGGACGCCCCGTAGAACCCGAGGTGAAAAGAACGTAAGCCAGATTCCCAGCCTTCACACGACCGCCGGCTCGATCCGAACTGCGGGCCGCCCCGGTGTCGCGCAACGTCGGCGCGTCAAGGTAGACAACCGCCGGGGCCTGTTTTCCTGATTTCGAATTCTGGTCATCCGGCAAAGATGTCAACTGGGGCAAGCGATGCGCCAGTTTCTTGCGCGTCAGGATTACTGACGCTTGCGTATCTTCGAGGATGAACGCCAAGCGTTCTACCGGGTAGCTCGGATCCAATGGAACATAGGCGCCTCCAGCCTTGAGAATCGCCAGAAGCCCCACAACCATCTCCAACGAACGTTCGATACAAAGGCCAACCAACGTTTCGGCGCCAACACCGCACCGCTGGAGCTGCGCAGCCAGCTCGTCCGCACGCGAGTTGAGTTCGCGATAGGTCAGCTCTTTCGTTCCGCAGAGAATGGCGGTGGCGTTTGGCGTCCGGCTCGCTTGCTCTTCAAAAAGCTCATGAACGCAGGCGTCTCGCGGGTAGCTCTCCTCGGTGTCGTTCCAGTCCACCAGCACCTGCCGCCGCTGCGATTCGTCTAACAATGAGAACTCATTGAGACGCCGCTCAGGGTTCGATGCAATCGCTTCCAGCAGCGTTTTCCACTGCCCAAGCCAACGCCGCACTGTCTCTGGATCGATCAGATCCGTTTTGTGATCACACTGGATTTCGAGTTCGCCATTCTTGTCGCCGGCGTTCACGTACATCTCGAACATCGCGGTTTCAGCAGGGTTGCGGTACGGATATTTCCTGGTGTCCAGTTCGACCTCCAGGCCGTGAATATTCTTTCGAAACTCGCCGCTTTCCAGATTGAACGTCACGGCAACTAATGGAGAACGGCTCGGCCCTCGTGGCAGATGAAGTTTACTAACCAGCTTGCCAAAGAAATATTCCTGATGCTCGGAAGCCTCAGCGATCTGCCGCTTCACCGAGCTCAAATAATGCACAAACGTGGGGTTGTCATGGATGCGACTCCGCAGTGGCATCACATTAGTGGTATTGGCAAACAGATCCTTGCCTCCCTGGATCGTCCGAACCTCACTGTCAAAAGGCACGCCGACGATCAGGTCATCCTGCCCAGTCAGGCGATGCAATAGAACATTGAAGCTCGAAAACAACGTCATGAAGAAGGAACAGCGATGCGTGGCACCCATCTTTCGGAGGACGTTGCAGAACTCCCGGTCCAATGTCAGAACCTGTCTGGCGCCCCGATAGGTAATTACGGATGGACGCGGATGGTCGATCGGCAACTCCAGTATCGGGACTTCACCTTCAAATTGTTTGAGCCAAAACGCCTCAGCCTCGGTCATCGCCGGGCTGTTTTGCAATTCCTCCCGCCATTGCACGAATTCACTCAATTGCATCGCTGGACGGAATTGGGCGCGAACGCCCTGTTGGAACTCCTCGTAGAACGCAAACAAATCCTCCATGAATACCCAGTACGCCGGGCCATTTCCCAAGAGATGGTGAAACGTCAACAACAGCAGATGCGTCCGGCTGTCCGCTTTCACAACAAAGGTTCGCAAAATCGGTCCGCGCACGGAGTCAAAAGTTTCGCGTTCCACCGCCCGCAGATGATCGGATATCTCCTCCTCACGTTCAGCGTCGTTTAAGTTCGAAAAATCCAGGAACGGCACTTCCACATCGACGCTCGGAGCTACCTGCTGGAAATCACCGTTGGGGCTGAACGTGGTCCGCAGCGCTTCGTGGCGGTTCACGACCGCCTGGATCGATCGACGCAACGCCTCCAAATCCAGGGGTCCACGCAATATCAAGGTAACCGATTCGTTGTAGACTCGCGAGGCTTCAACGTCCAGGCTTCCGAGCAACCACAGTCCGGTCTGAGATTCTGTCAACGGAAAGCTCTTAGCTCCCGTCATAGGACTTCCGGCCTGGTGTTGTGGCGCTGACACCACCGGAATAATCGGCGAAGCGGAAATCGCATCCGGTTTTTCCAGCCCTTTTTGATAGCGCTCCTTCAGTTCATTCAGGTGCGTCAGGCTTTTAAGCACCGTGTCGTTGTCGATGCCAAAATCGATGAAGCAACCCACTTCATCCACTCCGATTTCGAGAAGATGGTCGACGACTTCCGCGCATGAGCCTGGTGAGCCAATCAGAGCTTTACCTTGCACATAATCGTTGAAGGACCGGTTCAGAAGATAATCCATATCTTCCTCGTCAACGGCCACCTGCCCGCCCTGGCTTTCGATCCGTTTCTGACTGTTATCCAGGAAGGATCTGAGATAATCGCAAAGTGGTTTCCGAGCTTTTTCCCGCGCCTTCTCGGTATCGGCATCCACAAACGTGTGTAGCAAAATTGTGACGTGGCCGATCTTCGGGTCATGCCCGTGTTTAATGAGAGACTCACGATAAAGGGCAATTTTCTCGGCGACTTCTTCGACCTTTTGATTCATCAAGTAGCCGAGCACGCCCACTCCCATTTCCCCCGCCTTGACGAACGACTCTTTGTGGATACACGTTAACCAAATTGGAAGCTCCTTCTGCATCGGCAACGGGTAAAGCGTGACGTCCAACTCGCTTTCCCCGCCTGTTCGGAGTCGAACCGCTTCGCCGCGCCAAAGTTTCTTTATGATCTCGACGCCCTCCATGCACACTTCACGACGTTTTTCAAAAGCGTCGGGCGCGAAGACAAAGTCGTTCGGATGCCAGCCGGACGCGATGGAAATTCCTGTCCGTCCCTTGGACAAATTATCCACGACTGCCCACTCTTCTGCGACCCGAACCGGGTGATGCAGCGGAAGGACCACGCTGCCGCCGCGCAATTGTATGTGTTGGGTTTCCCGAGCAAGAGCCGCGGCAATCACCGAGGGGTTAGGCGAGAAACCACCCACTGAGTGAAAGTGCCGTTCGGGCAGCCAGACGGCGGTAAAACCGTGCTGATCGGCGAATTTTGCGCCTTCCAACACCAGTTTGTATTTGTCTTCACTGAATGGCGCTGGGTAATTTCCAAAGTAATAAAGGCTGAACTGCATCTCCCGGCTTGGCGCAGAAACCCGTCGAAAAGTCTGCTCCGTCTTCACTGCCGTAGTTGCTTCAATATGCAACGCGGGTGCTACGCTCGTCTCGGAGATTGATTTAACCAGCTCGACTTTCGGTTCTTCGAAACGCTCGACACGGCGAAGCGCTGGGCTTTCCGGCTCGGGCAGGAATCCTCCCGCGCGCAGTTCAAGGATACTTGCCTTGAAGGCAGCAACAATGAACTCAATATCGGCATCCGTATGGGCGGTGGACAAGAAACACGGGCGCCCCTCCCAAATGTGAAGGCCCTTTTCGCGGAGGTGGAAGAAGAGCAGGGTCGAAAACTTGAATTCATTCTGGAACGCAAAATAAAACAGCGAAGCGAAATGTGTGAGGCGCATCGGCACCTGATTTTCCTCGAACCACGAATTCAGTGTCCCAACGAATCGGGCGGTTTGTTCGTTGAGTTGCTGCTGGAGCCCCGGGCCGCTTTTCTTGAGGTAATTGAGGATCGCCCATGAGGCCGCCATGGCAAGCGGATGTCGGATGTAGGTTCCCGCGAAGAACGTCACTCCAACTTCAGGGAAGGAGGCATCGCCATAGCGCCAGACTCCCCCATCAAGGGCATCCATGTAAGCGGCGCTGCCCGCCACTGCGCCGATGGGCATACCGCCCCCGATTATTTTCCCGTACGTCGCAATATCCGCTTTGATACCGAACATCGCCTGGGCACCTCCCGGATGACAACGAAAACCAGTGATGACTTCATCGAAGATCAGGGCAGTTTCCGTGTTCGCTGTGATTCTCCTCACTTCGCGAAGGAACTCGATCGGTTGCAACTCAGGATGCCGACTCTGCACTGGCTCAATCAACACGGCAGCCAGTTCGTGGCTATGCTTGCGTAACAACTCGAGCGACTCGTCGGTGCCATAGTCCAGGACGAGGACTTCATTGACAATGTGTTGCGGAATTCCCGGAGCCACTGGTTTGGGCAGACGTTTGCCATCGACCACGCTGGCACGAACGAGAACCTCGTCATTGATTCCGTGAAAGCCGGTTGTAGTCGCTATCCGAGTGCGACCCGTCACGGTCCGGGCCAAACGAACCGCCGCGAGCACGGCCTCGGAACCGGTGTTGCAGAAGCTCGCGCGCTCCAGGCCCGTCAACTCGCACATCAGTTCCGCCACTTTACCGGCCAACGGCGATTGCGGTCCGACCTCGATGCCCAGTTGGAGTTGTTCTTGGATCGCCTGGGTAATGAATTTTGGCGAATGTCCCAACAAATACGTGCCGAATCCCATCGTCACGTCGACATACTCATTGCCATCCACGTCCCAGATCTTCGCACCCGAAGATTGCCTGGCGACGATGGGGTAAACCATTTCCTTCCAATACTGACGGAAGCCGGAAACCGAGCGCGGGTCGGCGAAGTGGGGGCGGAATTGCTGAGTCTGCCGCTTGGACTCCGGCGTGCGTTTGATGTAGCACTGGATCAAATGGTCCAGATGTTTCTGCTGGCGATCGGTGAAACCACCGCTGGCACTCTTGTCGATCGGTTTGTAAGGACCAAAGAATCTCGATTCAGTCTTCACCGGTTCCACTTTCGCAGTTGTCGGCGTGATGGGAGTGGGCGGAAGGTCAGTTTCCTTTGGAGGCTGCGCCGGCCGGGCTGCGTTAGGGGTGGCACCTGCCGGGACGGGCGGCAGGGTGAACTTTCCCGGATGGCTGCCGCGCAGCATCTCCAGTTGCTGGGACATGACACGAAGCTGCTGCTTCATGATCCTCTCCAAGACGGTACTGGTGAGTGCGCCTTCATCCCCTGCGGAAATCGGCCCCGGCGGATTCCCATTCGGAACAGCTCCAGCCAACGCGGGCAACACCGGCTCGAACAGTGGGGAAACCGGTGTCGGACTCAACACCGTCGACCGTGATGGTAACAGTGGCGGCGGTGGCGCAAAAACAGGTCGAGACGCTCGTTGCGGCGCCGATGCTGGGGCTGTCTCAGCCTTTTCGAGAGGCATCTGTTGATCCAGATAACTGGCCACCGCGTCGATCGTTGAAAGTTCCTCCAGCAATTGGCGAAACGTTACTTTCACTCCGAACTTACTTCGGAATGCCTGGCTGGCCTGAGTCAGAAAAAGGGAGTCGAAACCGAGATCAAAAAAGCTCGCCAAAATGTCGACGCCGGACTGATCTTGGCCGGACAATTCCTTGATCACGCCCCTCAGATCCGTAACAATCTTCTCTTTGCGGCCAGGTTGGCCGATTGCAACAGCCTCGGAGGAATTCATACCTTGGATCGTTTCTCAATCTGGTGTGCCAGGCTGCCCGGGACGCAACATCTCTAACTGCTGTGACATCAAGCGAAGTTGCTCCTCCATGATCTTTTCCAATAATGCTCCGTGTGAAATCGGTTGATCCATTTCCGTCGCCGACCCTGCGCTCAGCCCCGCATCTGGTATCGATTCATCGTGCAATAGCCGCCCAATGAACTTCGAGCCGTTCGCTGACTTCGCCACAACTGCCGAAGGAGCGCCGCAGCTCATTGATTCGACCTTGCGCGTCGTCGCCGGACTCTCAACCTGCGACCGACCGGGCGGCTCAACCCAGTAGCGCTGTCGCTCGAACGGGTAGGTCGGCAACGGTAAACGCTTGCGACGTTCGTGCGCATAAAATCCGGCCCAGTCGATCCGCGACCCAGCGAGCCAAAGCCGGCCCAGCGCGCTCAGCATCGCTGCGACCTCCTCCTGATTCTGTGATTGTGGCATTGAATGGAGAGCCAATTGCTCGCTGTTTTTGTCGGGATGCTGTCGTGCCAAAGTGCTCAGAGTCTGACCCGGTCCCACTTCCAACAAAATGCGCGCCGGTTCCTTAACGAGTTCTCCCAATCCATCGGCAAAACGGACGGTTTGCCGAAGTTGCCGGGCCCAATAGTCCGGGTCGGTTAGGTCAGCCGGCTGCGCCCAGGTTCCGGTGAGGGTCGAGATAATCGGAATTTCAGGCGAATTCAATTTCACTTGACGCACCAATTCGGTGAAAGGCACCAGGATCGAATCCATCATTTCAGAATGAAACGCATGGGAAGTACAAAGCCGACGGCAAGCAATATTCCGTTCGCTAAGCTGCTGATGCAATCGATCCGCGCTTTCATCAGGGCCTGAGACAACACAATTCGATTGAGCATTGACGGCTGCCAGAGACAGGTGCTCCCCTAACAGCGGACGCAGGTCAGTTTCCGCCAGACGAACTGCGAACATCGAGCCGCTCGGAAGTTCCTGTATCATCCGCGCCCGCGCAGCCACAAGCCGGAGTGCGTCGTCCAGGGCAAAGACTCCCGCCAGGCACGCAGCGACATATTCGCCAACGCTATGGCCAATTACTGCCTGCGGCCGCACGCCCCACGAAACCCAGAGCTTTGCCAGCGCGTACTCCATTACAAACAGCGCCGGCTGGGTAACGAAAGTTTGCGTGAGCTGTCGTCGCGCCTCCTCTTCATTTTCCTCTAAAGGATAAAGGATGGTGCGCAAGTCCAAGCCGAGGATTGGTTCAAGGAGCTTGCTGCACAAATCGACTTGTTCCCGAAATACTGGTTCAGCGTGATACAGCTCCGACCCCATGTTCACGTACTGCGCGCCTTGGCCGGGGAACATGAAAACGATGGGAGGCTCCGAATGAGTCGCGGCTTGAGAGAAAGCCCGTTTTGAATCGAGTTTCTCCAGAGCGGTCCTGGCATCGTCAATATCCTGGCAGACCACGCTGCGTCGTTGCTCAAAGACTCGTCGTCCCCTCTGTAACGTGAAAGCGACGTCGGCCAAGTTGATGTTTGGATTCTGCTTCAAATGGTCGGCCAGATTCCGAGTCGCGGCGTCAAGTGCTGAAATAGTCCGAGCCGACAGCAACAAAAGTTGGGCAGGACGGGATTGCAGGGAGGGCTCTTCGTCCGGTGCTTCTTCGAGTATCGCATGGGCATTGGTGCCGCCCACACCAAACGAACTGACTCCCGCGCGGCGCGGAGTGGCACCGGCCTTCCACTCTGTCAGCTTCGTATTGACATAGAACGGGCTGTTCTCGAAATCGATTTTCGGATTGGGTCGTTCGTAATGCAAGCTGGGTGGGATCAGCTTATGGGTTAAGGCGAGGGCAGTTTTAATTAAGCCGGTGACCCCGGCTGCCGCCTCCAGGTGTCCCACATTGGGTTTTAGTGAACCGATGGCACAGAAACCCTTGGCCGTAGTTGTTGATCGGAAGGCCTGCGTTAAGCCGACAATCTCAATCGGGTCTCCGAGTGGTGTGCCAGTGCCGTGAGTCTCGACGTAAGAGATGGTGTCAGCACTAACGCCTGCAAGGGCATGGGCCAAGGTAATAACTTCGGCCTGCCCATCTACACTCGGCGCCATATAGCTGACCTTCGACGAACCATCATTGTTCACAGCGGAACCTTTGATTACCGCGTAGACCGTGTCGCCGTCCTCTAGCGCATCGGACAAACGCTTTAAAACGACGATCCCCACTCCGCTGCCAAATACCGTTCCCTGCGCATTGGCGTCGAACGCACGACAATGCCCATCGGCAGAGGCAATTGCGCCCTCCTGATACCGATAACCGCGTTTCTGAGGGAAAGAAATCGAGACGCCGCCCGCCAAGGCCATATCACACTGGTAACCAAGCAAGCTTTGGCAGGCTTGGCAAACGGCTACGAGCGATGTCGAGCAGGCAGTTTGCACGCTCATGCTCGGACCCTTCAGATTCAACTTATATGAGACCCGTGTCGCCAGGTAGTCCTTATCGTTTCCAACAAGCAACTGATAACCTTCGACCTGAAAAGCATTTACCAAATCCTCGATGAACTTGCGATTCGAACAGAGGTTGGCCAGCAAATAAGTATTAAGGCTTGACCCGGCGTACACGCCGATCGCGCCCCTGTAATTCTCCGGAACATAGCCGGCATTCTCCAGAGCCTGCCACGCGCACTCCAGAAAAATCCGATGTTGGGGATCAGTATTCTCCGCCTCCCGAGCCGTAAAGCCGAAGAAACCCGCATCGAACAGATCAACGTCTTCAAGCACCGACCTGGCTTTCACGTACGTCGAATCCTTTAGCAACTCGCTATCGATCCCGGAAGCTTGAAGCTCGTCGTCAGTGAAGTTCGAAATAGACTCCACGCCCCCCACAAGATTGCGCCAGAACTCAGGAATACTCTTCGCCCCCGGAAATCTACCGGCCATTCCAATAATTGCGATCCCTTCAATTAAGTTCTGTGTCCCCACATCAGTCATGGTTTATTAACTCGTTTTAACGCCAGTTGTCGAGCTAAAACCAGCTTTTGCCGGAGCGCTCTGTCCTGCACTTCCTGGAGGTTAATCCTCGCGTTCGCCCCTTCACTGAGATATTTGCCGAGCGCCGCGATGGTTGGGTATTGAAAAAGGGTGGTAACGGCAATTTCTTTCTTAAGCTGCTCCTTCAATTTCGTGTGGACTTGGACGATTTGGACGGAATTGCCGCCCAGGTCGAAAAAATTATCCACCATTCCGACCTTATCGATTCCGAGTAACTGTTGCCAAATTGATGCGATCGCTCGCTCCAATTCAGTCCGGGGGCCAACATAAGCCGTCTCCAACTCCGGCCGCTTGACCTCGATCTCCGGAAGAGCCCGCCGATTCAGCTTGCCGCTCGGAGTGAGCGGGAGACGCTCCAGGAACATAAAAGCCGATGGAACCATGTAATCGCTTAACTTCTCTCGCAAATAAGCCCTTAGGTCACTGGACTTCGGTGTTTGCCCAGCTAGTGGAACAACGAATCCGATGAGCCGTTTTTGCCCGTCGCCATTGTCTCGGGCAACGACTGCATTTTCACGAACCGATGGATGCTG
>JBDTOW010000016.1:0-14066 GCA_039933075.1 Verrucomicrobiota bacterium
CGGTCAAGGAGCGTGATCTCGATCTCCGGCGCCTCGCTGAAGCGCAGCGTCCGGGCACGAGGATGGCTGGCGAATCTGGGAAAAATCCGGGCAAGTGGCTGACCCGCGTATTGCCGCGAAGTGACCGCGCTCAGTTCTGCGTGCGGATGCGCCAACAGGAGCCGCACGAGTTCCTCCCCGGAGTAACCGGAGGCGCCAACGATTGCGACTTGAACAGGAGTTTTCGTTTTCAATTCTCAAAAAGTCCACGCCGGTTTTCGCGCTGAATCGCGTTGTTCAGCGCCGGATTTTCTGGCGAGGCACCGGTCGATTCTCAGCAAAACCCGAGCTACGAAAGCAGAAAGCCCCGCTGGGTTCGACCCGCGGGGCTCGTGAAAAGGATTCGATTTATCGTTTGCTATATTGGAATCGCTTTCGAGCACCGGGTTGGCCGTACTTTTTACGTTCCTTCATGCGCGGATCGCGGGTCAGGAAACCTTCGGCCTTGAGGGTCGGACGCAGGTTGGCGTCAACCTTGAGCAAGGCTCGAGCGATGCCATGCCGAACGGCGCCCGCCTGCCCGGAGATCCCGCCGCCGCTGACATTGATGCGAATATCAAATTTGGTAAGCGACTCCGTCAGCGCCAGTGGCTGGATCGCCATACCGCGCAGGCCGTCGGTCAAAAAATAATTTTCCAAAGCCCGGCCGTTGATGAGCACCTTGCCTGTGCCGGCGGCAAGCCGGACGCGAGCAACAGCAGTCTTGCGGCGGCCAGTGCTGACGAAATCCGGAGTTTTGGTTTCTGCCATAAATCAACAAAATCAATTGACGACAGCCAGGCTGGCCGGCTGTTGAGCCGCATGCGGATGGTTGCCGCCCTTGTACACTTTCAATTTGGTCAGGAGTTGGTCTCCGAGCCGGTTCTTCGGGAGCATACCTTTCACCGCGTGAGTAATGAGCTTTTCCGGGTGCCGGGCACGGACCTGAGCAACGGAGGTGAATTTTTCGCCGCCCTTCCAGCCCGAGTAGCTCATGAAAAATTTCTCTGTCTCTTTCTTGCCAGTGACGGCCACTTTTTCGGCGTTGATGACCACCACAAAGTCGCCCGCATCCAGGTGCGGCGTAAAAACAGGTTTGTTTTTCCCGCGCAAAATGTTGGCGACCTGAACCGCCAAGCGGCCGAGAATGGCTCCGTCCGCATCGATCACATGCCATTTTCGGTTTTCTAAATTAACTTTCGGCAAATACGTTTTCATCAAAAGCACCAATTAAGGAGCGCAAAAAATAGCAAAGACGCGAGCCAAGTCAATATACATTTATGAGGCCAAAGCCAGCGCTTCGAATGTGCTTAGCGTGCTGTCAGCGTCCCGCTGGCAGGGGCCCGTGTTGCGATGAGTCTCGCAGCGAATCGGTGGGAGGAAGGATCAACACGCGCGGTTTCTGCCGGCGGGACGCCGGCAGCACGTTAAGCAGACATGCCGCTTCGCCGCGCGAGACGGCCTCCGCATCGACTTGTTTGGACACAGGAGAGAGTTTGCCCGAAGCGGTTAGCTTTTGCCGGAAAAATCGCCGGCTTAGCGCGCTCACGTCTGGGCGCCCCTTTTCGCCATCACCGTTTTTATCCTTGGCCACAGTTTCCGATAGAGTTGCCAGCCGAAGAGGCCTTTCACCCAAAAATTCCGGAGCAAGGATCTTTTTTTCACGGCGGCAAATCCAAGAAATGGAGTCACGAGCATCAGTAGTGGATACGTGTCGCGAATAAAACTCAACGCTCGATCGAGCCAGACCGTGGATGCTTCAATCCTGGCGCATTGGAGCGAAAGTGCGCAGCGATAAATCTCGCTCTGAACGAGCAGCAGTTTTTTCCTCGCCTCGAGCTCTTGTCGTTCCGGGATTACAAACATTCTCGATCTTTTTTGATTTGCGAAAGGGAGTCGGCAAACGGCAGGTGATGATCCTTGAGCCGTTTTTTCAATCCACGGAAGGCGCCCACCGCCGCCAGAACGTAAAATAAACAAAAGCCCGCGAGGACAAAAACCCTCACGCTGTCAGCGACGAGGAACACGATGGTGAAGGTTGCGGTTGTAATCGCCATGAGCCCAAGCACGATGGCCGCCGACGCCCAGATCAGAATCTCAATGACGTGGCACTTTTCTTCCTTGAGCTCGACCACGAACAGCTCGAGCCGATTCTGAAGCGCCGCCAAAGTGGTGTCGAGAAGCCGGCGAAGCGAATTGAACAGCCCGGCGGGATTTTGCTCCGGTTCCGACATTACTTATTTTCGGTTAACCAGGACGCCAATCAAGAGTCCGATCCCGAAAGCAATTCCGATTGATTCATACGGGTGCTCGCGGATTATCTTGTCGGTTGCCCTGGCTCCGGCAATCGCCCTTTCTTCAAGCTTCTGGCAAGTGACTCTCGCGTTTTCCAAAGCGGCCATGAGACGCGCGCGGGCTTCCTTGGTTTTTTCACTCAAGTCTCCGGCGGTGGCTCTGAGCAACGCTTCCGCGTCGCGGACGACGACTTTGAGATCGTTTATTAGTTTTTCTTTGGTAACTTCTTCTGCATTTTCATTCATTGGTTCAGCATTGGTTTCCATAATTTATTCCTTCCCCATTTTCCAACAGCAAAACTCAAAGCGGTTGAGGACTTTCAATGTGTAACAAATATCGTTGCCCTTCCGCAGGTGTCAATGCTGAAACCGGTGATTTGCGCGAACGGTGCATCTCCGACTTGTCAATGCGGCGCGGGCAGGAAATGGCGGCGGACATTCTGCCCGCTTGCCAGTCCGGCGCGACTGGTCGCGCCAAAGCGCATGCGGTACGCTTACGAACGATGTCGAGGCGCAATCATTCCGCGCGGCAGGATGCCGCCCTCACTGGCAGGCAGGGATGCCTGCCGCTACATGGAATCGAAGCGGTCGGCTCGGGCTGGCAGGCCAGTCACTCGATCTTCAATCCAGCAGTTTCATTGTCCGGTTGCGGTTCGGGCTGCTTTCACAATCGAACGCATCTTCCGTATGGCGGTTCGCAAGTTACGCTGGGCGAAAAGCCCGGTGCCGCTCACGAAGGTGTCCGCGCCCGCCCGCGCGCATTCGGCGGAAGTGGCAAAATTGATGCCACCGTCGACCTCAATGCGATAGGTCAACTGCCTTTCACGGCGCCAGGCAGCCGCCTGCTGAATCTTTGGCAGCGTTTCGGCGATGAAGGCCTGCCCACCGAACCCGGGATTGACGGTCATGATCAGAAGCAAATCGATTTGCTTCAGATAAGATTGAACAAAGCTGATCGTGGTGGGCGGATTGACCGCCAGGCCAACCTGCTTGCCCAGCGAGCGGATTTTCCAAAGGAGCGGCGTAACTCGTTCACCGAGTTCGACGTGAATCGTGATCAGATCAATTCCAAATTTCGCAAAAGGCTCGAGCAGGATCTCGGGCTTGGAACACATCAAGTGGGCTTCCAGAAACATCCTGGTCCTCGGGCGCAGCACGCGCACGACTTCGGGCCCAAACGAAATGTTTGGAACAAAATGCCCGTCCATGATATCGAGATGCAGCCGATCGGCCCCCGCTCGCTCGACCCGCTGAGTTTCGCTCGCCAGCCGCCCGAAATTCGCCGCCAACAAGGATGGCGCAATGATCATTGACGAAGAATACACAATTGTCTCCAGAACAGGAAGGATCGATCGGGCGGTAAAATTCCCGCAGCCTGGTGTGTCCTCAATCCCTGAAAAAATGAATCAGGCGGTGGCCGGCGCAGGCGAACCAAGGCCAGGAAGCGGCGGCGGAGATGGCTTTGGTATTTCCGGAAGAGGGGTGGCAGCCATGGCACCGGTCGGCGGCTCGACCTGAGGCGGGGCGGGTGGAGGCGTGAATTTGCCTGTGCGAACAATTTCCTCGACCTGGGCTCCGTCGAGAGTCTCGAATTCGAGCAGGCACTGGGCGATCATCTCCAACTTGGCTCGATGCGTCTCGATGATCTCTTTGGCCACCTGGTAGCGCTCGTCGATGATACGTTTGACTTCAGCATCGATCTCCTCCGCCGCATGCTCACTGTAACCTTTTCGGCGCATCATTTCGCGGCCGAGGAAGTATTCGTCATCGTCGTCATATTGGACCATGCCAAGTTTATCGCTCATTCCCCATTGGCACACCATAGCTCGCGCCAGTTGAGTGGCCTGCTGAATATCGCCGGCAGCACCCGTCGAGATATCGCCGGAGACGATTTCCTCGGCGATGCGTCCCGCCATCGTCACGGAAATCATGTCGAGCATTTCCTTGCGCCGCCGGTTCCACACGTCTTCCTTGGGCAGCGACATCGTTGAGCCCAGCGATTGTCCGCGGGGGATGATGGTGACCTTGTGCAACGGGTGCGTGTGGGTCAGCATCACATTGACGAGAGCATGGCCGGCCTCGTGCCAGGCGGTAAATTTCTTATCGTCGTCGCTCATCGCCAGACTGCGGCGTTCGCGACCCCAGCGCACCTTGACGCGAGCTTCTTCAAGCTCAGCCAATCCGACTGCTTTCTTGTTGGTCCGGGCCGCCAGCAAAGCGGCTTCATTGAGCAAGTTGGCCAGCTCCGCGCCGGAGAAACCGGGGGTTCCCCGCGCGATGACCGCGAGATCCACCGTCGGGTCGAGCTTCACGTTGCGTGCATGGACTTTAAGGATGGCTTCGCGACCGCGCACGTCCGGAAGGTTTACGGTGATTTGACGATCAAACCGGCCGGGTCGCAACAGCGCCGGGTCGAGCACATCGGGTCGATTTGTCGCAGCGATGATAATAATTCCGTCCTGGGTATCAAACCCATCCATCTCCACCAGCAGCGCGTTGAGCGTCTGCTCGCGCTCGTCGTTGCCGCCGCCAAGCCCGACGCCACGACTGCGGCCGACGGCATCAATTTCATCAATGAAAATCAGGCACGGGACGTTCTTGCGAGCCTGTTCGAACATGTCCCGCACTCGGCTCGCGCCCACACCCACGAACATTTCGACGAAGTCGGACCCGCTGATGCTGAAAAAGGAAGCGTCGGCCTCGCCGGCGATGGCTTTGGCTAAAAGAGTCTTGCCCGTCCCGGGAGCCCCTATCATCAAAATGCCTTTTGGAATTCGACCGCCCAGCTTCTGGAATTTCTTGGGGTCTTTGAGGAATTCGACTAATTCGGACACCTCTTCCTTGGCCTCTTCGACGCCGGCGACGTCTTTAAATGTTGTTTTATTCTTTTCTTTGCTCAGCATGCGCGCGCGGCTCTTGCCGAAGCTCAAGGCCCCTTTGCCCGCCATTTTGATTTGCCGGATAAAAAAGAAGTAGATCAGCACGGCCAGACAGATAAACGGCAACAGCGTCATGAAGAGCGTCATCAGAAACTGGTTGGGTTCGGCGACGGTGAAACTGGGGTTGGTGAGCAATTGCTCGAGCCGCTTCTCCGTCAAAGGCATTTTGATCTTAAAGGGAATGTGCTCCGCAGGCTTTTCCGCCTCGAAATACTTGCCGGTTATTTCCTGAACTTGAGGCGACTGCGGGTTGAACATAATCGTCCCGGAAACAATCTGGTTGGCATCCACCTTTTGGAGAAATTCGTTCGGATGCAGCGGACGATACTTGGTTTCGGATTGGTTTCGAACCATCATCAGCAGCGGGATGAACGCGATGACCGCCATCAAAAGAATCCAGCCCCGCGCCGGAACTTTGATCTCGCCGTTCTTCTTCTCGTTCTTGCCACCGTCGTTGGACTTATTGTCGTTAGCCATTTCCGTTAGCCATTTCTTCTATAAATTGTGCGTCACACTAACACGGCTCTGTTATCGGCGCAATCATTCGATTAAACCGCTCCGAGCATCGCAAATCGCCCAATTGGATAGAGTTCCAAAAAGAATCGCCCGGTTCCTCCGGTCACCCGGTTAGCTGAGTCGGCCTGCGCCAAGACCATCTCAATCGACGGGAGGCCGTTTTGTCGAGCTTGAAATCCTCCGAAATCCGAAGCCCTTCCACCCAGAATATCTCACTTGTTGAGGTCGTCGCCACCACCAATTCGCGCCGCCGAGCCGATGGGATCTTTCGGTTCGTGAGCAAATCCTGCAGCTTAACGGAAGAACTCATGCCAATGGGATGGAAGCGATCACCCGGTTGCCAGTGCCGCAACCTGACCGTTGACCCAATCTTATCCGCATCGAAGTATTCGCAGGCCGCGGCCAATTTCCGGCGTGAAGGCAAGGCTGCCGCAACGGCACTTATTCGCCAATTAATTTCCAGGTGTGCAAAATTGATTTTCCCCTGACCGGGAGAAACGTCCAGGCTCAGTTCATTGGAATTGAATGAGTGAGCTGCAACCTTCGTCGCGTCAACTTGCCCGGTGGCATCGCGCATGACCAACAGGTTCGAGTTTGCCGAGACCTTTTGTTTCGGAGCACGACGCAGCCGTTCAATAAGCTCGAAGTCCGCTTCGATCCCCAGCTTGAACAAACCGAGCTGCAGGCATTGCCGCTGGATGGCTACGTCAAGCTTGCTAAAGGGCTTGCGTCGTTTTGTTCTCAGCCAAACCTCGGTCATCTTGCGCACGAAGTCAGCATTGGCGCCCAGGATGTCCATCAATCGCAGCGTCGTTTTAACCAAAGCGGGTTGATACTCTTTGGTCAACAACGGGACGAGTTCGTTGCGGATTCGGTTCCGCTGCCCATCGAGACTCGCGTTCGTGGCATCTTCCCGAAAAGGAATTCCTTCTTGTCTGGCGTAACCCGCTAGCTCTTTCTTGGTTTGTCCCAGCAGGGGCCGAACCAATCGAATCCGGGAATCGCTTGGCGAGGGGTTGCTCCATTTCATCCCAGCCAACCCGCCTCCTCCACTACCGCGGAACAGTCGCAGGAAAAAATGTTCCACCTGGTCGTCCGCGTGATGAGCCACAGCAACCGTGTCAATTCCAAGCTGGCTTGCCGTCGCGGCCAGAAAATCATGTCTTAATTTTCGAGAGGCCATTTCCAACGACACACCGTTTGCCTGTTGATATTCTTTCACATCACCGCGGCCAACGACAGTTTTGAGATCGAGCTTCCTGGCCGCCTCTTGAACGAGGCGTTCATCAGCGTCGCTGCTCGCGCCGCGAAGTTGATGGTTGAAATGGGCCACAACCAATTTCCAATTGAATGTCGCCGAAAGGCGGCGCAACAAACGAAGCAAAACCATCGAGTCGCCGCCGCCAGAAACCGCCACGAGGATACGCTGGCCGCGGCGGAAGAGGCGTCTCGAACGAATTGATTCTTCAATGCGACTCAGCAAATCAACCACAGAACCATATGCTAGAGTTTGGACGGGAGCGGCGCAAGTTTGCCAACCTGCGAAATTCTTCCGCCCAGAGGCAGTTAGAATTTTACGGTAAGCTGGGTTGCCAAGAGTTGTTCTCCCTGCTGAAATGAGCCTTTTTGATGACTGTAGCTGTATTGCAACTTGCCCTGAAGATGTCGGTCGAAACGATAGCCCAACGACGCTTCAATCCGCCACATGTCCCGATCCCACGGTTGTTCGCCCCCTCGTCCGTCGCTCACCTTGTCGAAGAATTGTTGATTCCAGCGCAACGCTCCAAACCATTCGGACGTTATTTTGTATTTAGCTTCGAGGTAATAGGCAGCCGTATCAGCGTCGCCAACGTTGGGCACTTCGAACCGCGAAATGAAGATCTCGCCCCAAAATTGCCAGTGGTGCCAGGCGTAGCTCACATCGTATCCGGCAGTGTATTGGTGGAAGTCACCCAAGCCTTTGCCCGGCGGCAGGCCAGGCTCCGCATCTGGCAACAGGTAGGTTCCAGCACTAAACGAGACGCCCCAATCCCAGGATGTCGTGGGGTGATAGCCCAACCGCCCGCTTACTGTCGGATGCGACCAACCCAGGTCGGTCGCGTCCCACGATTCCGGACGGGAAGCGAGCCCGGCATTTTTAACTTCGAACGCGTAGTTGAAACGATTCACTTGCCCGAACACCGAAGCGCCCGAAGTGTATGAAGGTCCCCAAATTGTCGCGAGCCAGATCGATTTTTTATCCGGACTGTTGCGCCGGTTCAAGAACGCGGCTGGTGAGCCTGGCGCCGCGTGATCGGTCATGATCACAACATTCTCATAAGGGAGCGGCGCATTGATGAACGGATTGTTCCAGGAATCATGTCGCGGAACCCAATTGCCAATGCAAGTCGCAAACTTGCCGATTTGAATATTCAATCGCGCGTCCTCAAACGGCGTGTACCGGAGCAGATACTCATCGAAGCGCGCGTCGCCGTTCGGCCGCGACCCGGGATCAAAGCCGCGATCGAACCGGGCTTGCACCAGACTGTAAAGATGTGATCCCAATCGCGTGTCGAGAAACAAAGAGAGTCGGGGATTGAAGAGATCATACTCCGTGAAGATCAGGCCGGGCGGCCGTTGGTCGATGTAGTAACCTTCCAAATCGAGCAAACCACTGAGGTCCATGCGAAAGAGTCCGTTTCGCGATTGGAGGTAGAGCGATTGGTCCACACGTTCGAGCCAGTCTGTTTGCGCGAAGACCGATGGCGAAGCCACCAGCAAAACCAGCAGCGGCTTAAGAATCTGACGATGAGTTCTCATAACGCCAACGCGGTTGAAGAACGGAATTCGATCAGTTTGTAAGCCGGCACGCGTTCCGAGAAACCTTTGAGTTCAAGTTCCGCCAGCGGTTCAACTCGTTGGGATGCACCCAACCGGTGCAATGTGGCCTTATCAATCACCACCTCCATGCGTCCCGCTTTGCTGCACAGGCGGGACGCCAGGTTCACATGCTTGCCAAGCACAGTGTAGTTCAACCGATCTTGCGAGCCCATGCAACCAGCCACTGCGGATCCCGTGGCAACGCCGATGCCCATTTGGATTTTGTAGAGTGAGGTTTCGTTCAGCTTTTGCCGCTCGCGGATCATCTCCAGAGCACAGCCGGCGGCACTAAGCGCGTCATTGCCGTAACTCTTCGGCGCGCCGAACACTGCCATGATCAGGTCGCCAACGAATTTATCCACGACGCCATTGTGTTCGTACACCACGCGAGTGAGCGGAGTGAAGTGCTCGTTCAGCATTCGAATCACTTCGGCTGGATCCATGTTTTGCGTCAGTGCGGTGAAGCCACGAATATCGCAGAAAAGCACGCTGATCTCCCGCAACTCGCCACCCAGCGCGACTCCACCGCTCATCAATTGCCGGGCTACTTCCTTGTCCGTCACCTTGTCGAGCACGCTGCGATACTTCTCTTTCAAGGCGAGGCCTTCGGCCATTTCGTTAAATGAGGAAGCCAACCCGCCGATCTCATCGCGGCTGCGCACGGGAACTTTGACCTGGAAATTACCCCGCTGGATTTGGGCCGTGCCGGCGACCAGCTCCCGAATCGTGGCCGTCAAGCCATGGGCAAGCGCCAGGTCCACCGCAAACGCAACGACGAGCACCAGTCCGCCGACACCGAGAATCTTTCGCCGTAATTCCGCCAGCTCGCGCAACAATTTCTGGAGCGAGTAGAAGCCAGCCTGGTAAACCGTGGCGAAAACTGAACCCGCATTCAATGGCCGGAGAAAAACCTGGTGAGGACTCCCGCCAATGTCCAAGACCAAATCATCCCGAGCCGTCTCGGAGGTCCTAGGCACCGCCGCCAGTTTCTGGGCGAGCGCGCCACGGTCGAGCACCGGAATCGCGTGCGAATAAAGCTGGCCCTCGAGCAGAAAGCCGCTCTTAAATTGATTCGGATCTTCTCCGTGCTCATCCCCGGGATATAACATCGGAAAACCCAATACCAGCGTGCCCATCAACGTAGCTCCATCCGTCGAGTCGATCACCTTCGTGACGATGACTTCCAATAACTCCGGCCCGCCATTGGCGTATTCGACGCTCACGTAGCCGATTTGCTGGCGTTCAGTTGGTTTCATGGATCGGCTGATCCTCGCGAGAACCGGGGCCAGCTTTTTGACGTTGAGGCCAGTGTTCGCCTGCTCCAATTGTTCGGATAACGGCAGGAATTGCCCCTCGGAATTCAGAAAACAAAGCAGCCTGGCGATGAAATTGCCGTGCCCGGCGATCTCGATCGAAAGGACCTCTTTTAGTTCGAACTGGATCTCCTCGGCGATGTCTTTGGCGACATCCGCCTGGAGTGCCTCTTGCAACCGCACTGACTTGGCCAGGGCCAGGCATTTGTTGGTGGCCGTGCTCAGCCGGAAGGATTGCATTTCCGAGAAGAGGCGAAGCTGGCCGGCGAACTGATCGTGAAACAGATTGTGATATGAAGTCTGGACATATTGTTGCGTCACGAAAAACGTGGCAGCGGTCACGCCAACAACCACCAGCATCATCGCCAGCAGCAGCTTGGATCGGAAACTCAAGGCGGGCATGGCTCAGATTTCAGATCGTTGTTCATCAACGATCGTGTCGATTTTATTCCAAATCAATTTCAAATCGAGACAACCTCCCCTCACCCCAGCGGATGGGGAGAGGGTGTCCGTAGGACGGGAGAGGGGGATTTCCGCAAGCGTCTTAAAACCTGTTCGTCTCATCTTGAAAACGAATTAAAATTACTTCGCCGGGAAATCGACTTTCAAAGTCTCCCCTGACTTCACTTCGATGGGCCGTTCATAAATTGTCTTTTCGTCAACCCAGGCCTTCAACACGAAATTACCAGCCGGGGCGTTCTCCAACCGATACGCGCCATTGGTATCGGTCTTGGTGAAACACGGAGTATCGAGGACCAGGATCGTGCCGCGCATGTGCTCATGGATTTCACAACGAAGCCGGACCACGCCGGGCTGATCGAATACCTGCGCCGCCGGTTTTTCGTCCTTGCGATAGCGCCCGAGGTCGAAACGTTTCGATTTGGAATAGGAAAAAACGTTGTGATATTCGTCGTCGAAATTCGGGAATTCAACTCGAGTGCCCTTCTGAACGATCAGGAGGCCAGGAGTGAATTGAAAATGCTGCTGGCCCATTTCCGCGGCGTTCGTTGAGCTGGCACGGGTTGCCGCGATGGGCGCTCCTTCCAGATAAACGGCAGCCATCGGCGGTTCGGGCGCGCCAATCGCCGCGGGGTTCTTGACCTGGTAACGTTTCGCCATTGGCGCCTCCGCGTTCCTCGCCGGCAACTTCACGGTGCCTTCGATGCGTCCTTGCGCATGTAATGATGAACCGTGGAAAAGAAAAACCACCGCAGTCGAAATCAGCAATGGTAAGCGCTTCATGTTCGATGCCTGCTTGCGACAACCGCGGAAGTTTGTTTCCGCCGCGGGTCCGCTGTCAAACGTACACGATCTTCGTTGGGCCTTGCCACAACTAAATCGCGCGTGAAGCAGGGGGGGCATACGGCGGATTCAAAAAAAGTTTGTGCTTCCAAGGTATGGTAAATCCTGAACTAGCAGCCGGTGAACAATTTGAGCGCGCTGCGCCTGTCGATTGCTCGAACATCGGCGGCGGTCGCCGCAAGGTGGATTTGCGTCCGGCGGATTTTGCAGGCGGGTTTAACCATTTTTCACTCACAACGACCGAGGAACCGACCGCGACAAAATGACCAGCGTCGTATGTGACGGCGTGAAAGTCGCTTTGAGAATTCACATCATCCACCCGCCAATCGACGAGATTGGTGGATGAGGCAATGGTTCCGTTCAGTCCCACCCCCACGAAAACACCATTGCCATAAGCGACCGCGTGCCCTTGATTGAAGTTGGGGATCGGCGTTTTATGACCAGTCCAACGCACACCATCGGAGGATTCATAAAGCAAACGATCGGCAATCGCGATAAAATGACCTCCGGCAAAAGTGATCGATTTCGCGACTTTTGAAAACGGAACACTCTCATTGACCCAATCCGTGGCGTTGGTGGAGGTCACGATCGCGCCCCCCGAGCCGACGATCACGAAACGGCCATTTCCGAGCGCCACGCTATCCAAGGCGTTTCCGCTGTCCGCCACGCGCCTGCTCCACTGGATTCCGTCTGGTGAAGTCAGAATTGTACCACGCTCGCTAGTGGCAACGAATTGTCCAAAGCCATAAGTAACCACCCGTCAACGAGTTGGCTCCGCCCCCATGCCGGACACTCCAGGTCTTGGCATCGGTTGAGGTAATGATGTTCTCGCCGTCCCCGACCCCGACGAACTGCCCGGCGGCATACGTGACTTCCAAGAGACTGCCCCCTATCACCGGCGGCAACGGCAACCAGTCGGCAGTGCGTATTCCGGCGAAAGCGGACACTGATTCCGAAAATAGTCGGACACCTATTCCGATCCAAAGCGGACAGTTCTCGGAGCGAAGCGACGCTCGGCTGCTAGACATAATAAAGTGTCCGAAATGGGTCAAGGTTTTCTCGCTGGAAAACTCCTGACTCTCGGATACCAAACAAGGAGTTATTCACAAATGGCTCCGACCGAGAATGCCCCCGCAACATGCGTCGCAGGGCGGAGTCATTTGTGAGTAACTCCGTTCTGACTACTGAGTGGGGCGGTCCGAAGGATTTCTTCCGAAGGTTTTTCATTCTTGCTTTGTGGGATGGGCGTCTTTGGTCTTGCGCATCGATTCACCTTTGAGTTCGATCCGATAGGACTTGTGAACCAACCGATCCAGGATGGCGTCGGCCACGGTATCGTCGGCGATCATTTCGTGCCATTGGGTGACCGGGAATTGGCTGGTTATCAGAGTCGATCCGTTGCCGTTGCGATCATCCAAAATTTCCAGGAAGTCTCGATAGGCTTTGGGGCCGACGGAAGCGATTCCCAAATCATCGACGATCAACAACCGGGCCTTCTGAATGTTTTTGAGCAGCTTGGTTAAGCTGCCGTCGGCATGGGCCTGGTGCAGTCCCCGGAAGAGTTTGGGCGCATAATAATAAATTGTTCTGGCGCCATCCCGGCAGGCTTGCTGACCCAAAGCGCAGCCCAGATAAGTTTTTCCGACACCGGTCGGTCCGGTGATGATGCAGTGGCGATTGTGTTGGAGCCAATCTCCGGCGCGCAGTTGATCGATCTGCGCGCGCTTTAATCCGCGCTGGCTGCCATAGTCGATATCCTCCAGACAGGCGGAGGAGATCTTCAACTGAGCGCGTTGGAGCCGAGCGGCCAAGGCGCGGTTTTCCCGCCAGAGCCATTGGCGTTCGACCAGAAGGGCCAGGCGTTCTTCAAACTCCAGCCGGGTGATGTCCGATTGTTTTCGTTGTTCTTCCAAGGCTGCGGCCATGCCGTCCAAGCGCAGGGCGTGTAGTTTTTCCAGGGTTTGAGAGTAGAGCATTTTAGGGTTCTTTGGGTTGAGGGTTGTAGCAGTGCTTGCCCCGAACGTTGTCGTGATTGGGGCTGTGGAGTGGCAGTTCCTGTTCCAAGGGTTGCTGCTCCAATTGATGGTCCAGGATCGATTGGATGCTCCGATAAGAACAGGCGCCAAAGTGAAGGGCGCGGCGGCAGGCCGCTTCCAGGCGGGCCTCTCCGACGCCTTTGCCCAGCCGCATAATCCCCAGCACGGAGCGAAACCCCATCTCGGGATGAGGGCGGCTTTGCAGGATTTGCTCGACCAGTTTAACGCAGGAGGGACCCACTTTGCCGGCCCAATGAATCATCCGACTGGGAGTCCATTGCAGATATTTTTGATGCGATTTGGGACGGTGCTCTTCGAGTGTGGTGAACTGGGCGTGCTGAAAACTGCGCACGTGCGCGGCGACCCGTTTGGCCTTGTGAAAGAGTTCCACCGTCGCTTCGGTCAAGCGAACATCCAGTTCCTGATGGATCAGGCTATGAGGAGCGCTGTAGTAATGCTTATCGACGACGACATGGTAATCAATATTGACCTTGGCCTTTTCCCAAAGGGCCAACACGTAGGGGTGGTCGGGCAGGGGCAACAGTACGGATTTTTCATGCGCTTCAAACCAACGGTCGCGCGAACCTTCCAGCTTTTGAAAAGGCTGCGCATTGAGTTCAATCAATTTGGCCCCAAGGGCGATGTTCAAAGCGCTCACGCCAAAAAACTTTTGATCCCGCAAAGCCGCCAGTATCTGCCGCTCGGCAATCAAAACGCCGGCCTCGACCTTGGCTTTGGCGTCGGACACGGACTGCACCCGATGCGGATACAAGAAAGCAGTTTTTCACA
>JBDTOW010000017.1:0-13752 GCA_039933075.1 Verrucomicrobiota bacterium
CTGGCCGATTAAGGTCCAGGCGCTGGGTGGCCGCCATTACCGACAGAGTCCCGAAGGCATCACTTACGTCGACCAGAATTTCGATACGTATTCGGCCGAATACACCTTCGCCGACGGCTCCAAGTTTATTATGGACGGACGCTGCATCGTCGGCTGTCTCCCCATTTACAATAGCTTCGCGCATGGGAGCAAAGGCATGGCGATCGTTTCGAAGGCGGGCGACTGTGGGCTGCCTTCCAGTACTTACAAGAGCCAGAATCCGGATCGCGGCAATCTGCTCTGGACATCCAAAATAAACCCGGACGAACAGGATCCCTATTTAAACGAATGGAACGACCTGACGGAAGCCATCCGAAATGACAAGCCTTACAACGAAGTCAAGCGCGGTGTGGAAGCCAGTCTCGTGACCTCGATGGGCCGTATGGCCGCCCACACCGGTCAGGAAATCACCTTTGAGCAAATGCTCAACCACGAGCACGAATATGCCCCGGGCGCGGACAAGCTGACGATGGATTCGCCGGCGCCGCTGCTCTCAAGTCCAGATGGCAAATATCCCATCCCCATGCCCGGTATCGTAACGAACCAGGAGTACGAAACCAGGCCGGTCGTCTAATCAAGCACCTCGATCGTGATCTCTTTGTAAAAAGCCTCGGTTTTGCCGCCTCCGTGGACCTGGAGGCCGATGATGCCATATTGCGGAATCGAGTCGTCGGGTTCGGTGTAGTCGAACGTCTGAGAGCCGTTGAGCGAAGCGCGCAGGCGTTTGCCTTCGCAGCGAATTACGTACTCGTTCCAGTCATTCCGTTTCAGGACTTTGTTCACCTCGGCGATGTCCGATTTTGCCACCACCTTGTTCCGGCGTGATTCATCGTAGAGACAGCCCCACCATTCGGGATCGCCCATGTCGATTTGATAGCCGCTCAGTTCATAAGGCGGATTCTGCACGTGTTTGCTGCGCACCTGAACTCCGCCGTTGACGAAACCTTCAGTGCCCACGAGCTTGAACTTCAACCGCAGCACGAAATTGGTGTAGCTGCCAATTGTACAAATGAAGTCATTGTGCGGCACCGTTTCCTTTAATGAACCGCCCACCAGCGCGCCGTTCTCAATGCGCCAGGTTTTGTTCGTGTCGCCCTCCCAACCTTTGAACGTCTTTCCATCAAACACCGAAACCGCTTTCCCCTTATCCGCCGCATGGACCGAATAGATCGACAGAACAAGGATGAAGGCCGCGAATATATTTTTCATAACTTCGGAGTGTTGAAGCCGAATTCCAATATCGGTAGGGACGCCGCGCTGCGGCGTCCCCGCGCCCAAGCGGCGCGGAACGAGCGGCGGCGTACACCAAATCCTCGCACAATTCGCTCCGCCCACTCTGCGTGGGCGGGGACAGCGCAGCGCGCTGTCCCTACCAGGTTTGGCGTACGTGCCATTTCGGTTTTCGGGTTGAATCGGAATTACTTCTATATCGACATGGTGACGGGCTGTCGAGTTCCGATTGATGGCACACGGGCATGCGCCGGCATGCGCCCACTGATGTTGAATGAAGTTCCGTGATGCGCCTCCCCTCGTCCACTTCCCACTCTTACTCTTGCTCTCGGGCGACCTTCGCCGCTAACCTTTCCATCGCCGCAATCGTAATGCGTTGCCAATCACGACGAGGTCGGATAGCCCCATGACCGCCGCGCAGAACACCGGGATCAGGAATCCAAGACTACGAAAGTTTCATCTGGGGATTTGGAATCACAGCCTTTGACGCCCGCTCTTCAGCTTTTGTCTTTTCCATATTCGACCTGCTTCTGAGCGCAATTAATTGGTCGACGGTACTAAAGGCGAGGCTAGTCTGCGGTCATGCCGCCTTATAACACGGACAATACGCCATAGACTCACTGTTAGGGCAAATGAAGATCTGTCGCTCTGGTATTCTCGTTTCAGCTTTGCCGAGCCTGCTCATGCTCGGACTGTTTTATTCGCTGGCGATTCACATGCGATACGGCCTGGGCGCGTGGCCGACATCGATCGGTGAACGCGGATTCTCTCCTTCGTTGGTTACTCATGGACGTGTCACTTGGCACTTTTGCGAGGTGCTTTTTCTAGCCAGTATTTTCATTTGGCCTGCCGCGATGCTGGTTTGTTTGCTCGTCACCCGTTTGAGGCGGTTCGTTGTTTATTTGGCATTGTATGCATTGCTTTACCTCGTCTGCTGGGGCCTGATGCTCTTGGCACCAGCACCGTTTCTCAACTGGTGGTGGGATTAGTATGATTTCCCGCGTGTATTACTACCCGGCCGAAAAATGACGACGCGGCCCAACGAAGAGCGCTGCAGTGCTATGCGATGAGTTTGCGAGTTCCTGGTTTTTACAATATCATCGGCTTCGGCGGACGCCCGCTGCCAGCGCCGGTCGACACATCGGACGTTAGGTGGCCGCGCCCTTCTTTATGACAACTCCAATGTTTACCAAGATTCGGACGACGCGAACGTTGGCTGAGGCCGATCTGTTGATTTCATCGCTCAAGGCCGCTGGCTTGCATCCCGTTGAGTTGGCTACGTGGCCTCACTTTTCGCTCGCGGGCGCGGATATTGAGTACTCTATTCAAGTACCGACGGAAGAGGTTGAAGCCGCTAAGGAGATTTTGGATTCTCACAATCCGCCAGATGGGGCCACCTGACATAATCGCCCTGGGTCTAAAAACTGTCATGCTCCCATGCCGGCCACCCCATGATTGCACTGGGCGTCCGGTTCGTCTAGGTTCCCCGCATGATTCGTTGGCCCGCGATGCGATGTTGCCTGGTGCTATTGTTCGTTTGCTTGTGCTGGGGCGGTTGTTCGTCGACAGGCGAGAGCAACATCGACGACCGGAAGGATTCGGATTTTATTGCGGGTCAAAACCGGGCCAGGAGCCTTGACTATCCTGGGGCGGTTCGGGCTTACAAAAAGGCGCTGGAAAGCAATCCGCATTCTGCTTCCGCCCACTTCGAAATCGGCTTGATCTATTACCTCAACCTGCCGGACTACGCGGCGGCGATCTACCATTTTCAAGAATTTCTCGAGTTGCGTCCCACCGATTCCCATGCGGAGAACGTGCGACAGTTCGTCAGTGTCTGTAAGCAGGAATTGGCAAGAACCGTGTCTCTCGGGCCGATCGGCCAGAAACTGCAGAAGGAATTGGAACAGCTCACAGCTAAGAACCAACAATTAAGGCAGCAGGTCGATTTTCTTTCAAAAAGCCTCTCGGCCGCCACGAATCGAACCGTTCAATCGCGTGCTGCCTCTCTGGTCGCCACTACCGCGGCAACGAAGCCTGCGCCGAGCCTGGCCGGGAAACCCCGTCCGCCAGCGACCCGTAACCAACCGTCGCCGCACAAGGCCTCTTCCGGGCAAAGCGGAAGGCACGTCGTTCGGCCTCGCGAGACGATTGCTTCGATTGCTCGGCAACATCGTTTGCCCTTGGGAACGCTGCTGGCCGCCAATCCAGGAGTTGAACCCAGGCGAATGAAAATCGGACAAGTTGTGACAATCCCCGTTCTCTGATCGCGCTCCTCATGTTCAACCGCGTTCTCTTTCTTTTGATTGCCGGCTTTTGGCTTACAATGAACCTACTGTTGTGGCGTTCGGAGTTCGGTCAGACGAATCATCCCGGGAGCCTGGTGCCGGCGCCGATGGTTTGGCAGAAGATCCTGACCGCGCCCGACGATTCGTCGCTCGAAATCCTGCAAAATGGCAAGCGCGTCGGCCGCTGCCGGTGGCAGGCGAACGTGGGCGAGGAAGTCGCCACCGGCAAGGTTGCTCCCGATGAATTCGAGCCCGAAGGAATGGTCAGGCAACTTACCGGCTACACGATCGACCTGGAAGGCACGCTGCTCTTTGAGGAATTGGAAAATCGGCTCCGATTCAGCTTGCACGCCATGTTTTCCGCCAATCACAACTGGCAGGAGTTCACGTTGCGCGGCGGCGTTCGACCGGCGTCGTGGGAACTCCATTCGGTCGCTTCGAGGGAGACGATGACTTTGAAGGTGGACGACGAAAACGGCAAATGGGAGCGCAGCTACAGATTTGAGGAACTGCGCGATCCCCAGACCATCCTGCGCGACTTTGGAATGCCAGCCTTCCTCGGATTGCTCGGCGGTCAGATGAAACTGCCAATTGCGAACGCTCTTTCCCTGGGATTGAAATGGGAGGCGCGCAATGACTGGTTGAAGATCGGCCGTTCAGCCGTGCGCGTCTATCGGCTGGAAGCCCGGCTGTTCGACCGCTACCGCGCGGTCGTCTTCGTCAGCCGCGTGGGAGAGATTTTGCGGGTGGAACTCCCCGATAATATCCTCCTCGTGAACGAGGCATTGAATTTCTGATAAGGAACGTTTCGCGTGATTGAATTAATTCATCTGGTCAAACGCTTCGGCGATTTGGTGGCGGTTAACGATCTGAGCCTGGTCGTTCCGCGCGGGGAATTCTTCGCTGTGCTCGGCCCGAACGCCGCCGGCAAAACCACGACGATCAAACTGCTCGCCGGCCTGCTCAAACCCACTTCCGGCATTGCACGCGTGGCGGGTTACGACGTGCAAACCCAGCCTTTGGAAGCGCGCAAACGCCTCGCCTATGTGCCGGACTTTCCTTTTCTGTACGATAAGCTGACCCCTTGGGAATTTCTGCGTTTTACGGGCCAGCTCTTTCAAATGGCGCCGGAGCGAATTGAATTCGCGGCTCAGGCATTGGTTGCCCGGTTGAATCTCGAATCCTACCTCAACCAGCCAATCGAGGCCCTTTCACATGGAACGCGTCAGCGAGTTGCCATCGCCTCCGCCCTGCTGCACGACCCGGAAGTGTTTGTCATCGACGAACCAATGGTCGGGCTCGACCCGCAACATGTCCGGATCGTAAAGGACATTCTCAAGGAGCGCTCCCTTCAGGGCGTGACCGTTTTTGTTTCGACCCATCAGCTCAGCGTCGCCGAGGAGATGGCCGATCGAATCGGGATCATTCACCAGGGACGTTTGATCGCCGTCGGCACGCGCGACGAGTTGCGCCAACAGAGCGGCGCGACCGGACCGTTGGAGCGAACGTTCCTCGCCCTCACCGCGGAAGAGAGCAATCAAAACCAGTGATCGGCTATCGGGCCGCGCGCCGCCTGGCCAGTGCAACTGCTTCCGATTCCAGTCGAATCGTCGCGATTCTCGCGTAGAGCGCCGCAGCTTCCTTCGGCCGGTTCGCCCAGTACAGGTCGTTCGCGCTTTCCATCACAACCGGGGCGGGCTCGATCCAGGAGAGATTCGCGGCGGCCGAGCGGGCTCTCGTGATTTCAGCAGCAGTCAATGACGTGCCCGTTGTGCCTGAGGCCATCAGATTCGTGTTGGACTGTCGATGGACAAGAGCGAGGGCATGTCCCAGCTCGTGCGACGTGACGCGCGGAATCGGCTCGTCAATGCCGCCCTCCACGGCGCGCAATGAGGCGGTGTCTTTCACGAAAATGGCTTCCGGGAAATAGACTCCGTTATTTCGCAGGTGCTTGACGTAATAGATATGAAAAAGCCCGTGCCTCATGGATCCTTTCGGGCGCAATTCGAGAACCCATTTATCTTCAACGTCGTGTTGCGCTTCGGAGTCTGGATAGGCGTGTTGGTTGGCGGCTTCCTCTTCCACTAAAGACTCGAGGAAGAAGTGCACGCCCGCCTGGCTCCACACTCGGTTAACTTTTTCGAGAATTCGCGCGACGTCCGCTTTCTTGAGCGTTGTTTCGATTTGCGGGTTTGCCTGCGCGGACAGCAAATGAATCCGGAGCGGAACAAGCAAATAGTCCTCGAATCCGAACTCACTTGCGGATGCCTGAGGAAACGCACGGCCGGTCACGAGCGTGATGGCAGCGATTAGAACAGACGCGGCCAGCGGAGCCTGAGCGCGACGAGTCGGGAAGAGCAGACCAAACAAGCTTGTGCCCAACATTCTCAAAGGCAAAAGGAAGCTTCGCATTAACTTTTTGCGCTGTCGTTTCGCTCGTGTTCCCATTTTCGCCGCCACTCAGCTCGCGAGAGCTTTCCGCGCGCGTTGGTTTCGAGGTCCTCGAACCTCCACTCCCGGGGCACTTGCCACGCCGGCAGGCGTTGCGACAAGAACTGTTTCAACGTCGCGGGCGACACGGGACTTCGAGTTGAGATGCAGGCAACAATCGTTTCCGTTCGTTCGTCCTGGTTGGACTGCACGCCAAACACCAGACACTCGCGCACCTCGGGATGATTACGCAACGCGGCCTCGATGGTTTCCGGAGCTACCTTCCGGCCAGCCATATTTATCAGATCGCTTGCTCGTCCACGCAGAAATACCTGTCCTTCCATTAACTCCGCGAGATCGCTTGTCTGAAAACAACCATTGCCCAAATCCGCGCCGCGCTCCGGCCAATAACTTTCGGCGACCGCCCGGCTTCGGACTTGCAGTCGGCCAGCCTCGTCGAGTGTGAGCCGCACATCGTGCAGAGGGAGGCCCGCGCTGTCGGCGTCAACTCGCGGCTCGTCCGACGAATCGAACGCGAGGCCGCCTGATTCACTCGCGCCGTAGAAGTTGTGAATCTTGAGTCCGGTGGTCGCGAACACCGTGGCTTCCAATTGCAGCGACAACGGCGCGCCAGCCGAAATCGCCAGCCGGATGTTTGGAGCAATCGCATTCGCCTCGTGCCACGCGCGCCAGAGCGCGGGTACGGCGGGAATGACACATGGCCCGAGCTGGCCAACGATCTTGCGAACAACTTCCGGCAGTGTTGATCCGGGGAGGACGAGCGGAATTCCCTCGAGGAGCAGCGGCAAAACCAGATTGGAAAAGCCATAGGAGTGGGCCAGCGAAATCACTCCGACGTTTGGCCACTCCGGCCGAAGCCCCATTGTCGTCGCGATGTTTTCGACGTCGGCCTTCAATTGGCTGGCGGTGAACGCAATCACTCGCGGAGCACCGGTCGTTGCCGAGGTGGTTTTAAGATGGACGATGTTGGGCGGCGGAGTTGGAACCGCGGGAACGTCCTGGCCGGTTTCCAACGGGCACACCACTCGCCCATCACGCCACGCGCGCAATACCGTGAAGATGAATTCAGCGGAAATGCCGTGGGGATACACAACCGGAGGGCTGCCGGGCAAACCATTTTCGGTCAATCGCGCCAGCTCGGCGAAGGTCCACTGACCATTGCTGGCTACGTCGCGGAGGGCGATCTCGGCGCCGCGTTCCTGGGCGATTTGCCGCCAACGGTCGTAAAGCATTGTCAGTTTGTTAGCCCAGCGATACGTTCTGCCGCAAGCATGTTGTGAAGTTCAATTGTCAAAATCCAAGGGCCGCGTCTGGCCGCTCCCGGCTGGCTAAATCCGTTTTGGCGCTAAATGGCGCGTGTTGGCTTCTGCTCGCGCTGATCGTGTCCGGATGCGCTACCGCGCGACACGAGTCGGCTGCCGACCGTCGCCCGTTCGTATTTCAACAGGACACTTTGGACTATGCGAATCAATTGGTGTGGGAATATCATTTCGATCCTGCCACCGGCCAGACGAGTCATTCGCTTCGCGAACCGCCGCCGACGTACTCCCATCACTGTTTCGTGGTCGCCCGTTCGGCCAAGGAATTTTTCGAACACGCGCGGTTCGATCCTAATCTGCCGATCGCCGATGAACCGGCTTATCGCCAGCTTATTCGGCGTGTCGTTTCACAATCGCCGCGCCGCTGGAGCCGGGCGGATGAGAAAGTTGTCATACCGGGATATGCCAACTTGCGCGAGTTCAGCGCCGCTCAGGAGCGACTCTTGCAGAGCGAGTGCGGCGGCGCCTGGCAAAGTTACTTTCAACGCGGGCATTGGCGAATGATTTTCCCTTTTGCCCGGAATCACCAGGCACGCGTGGCGCGACAATTGGTCGAAGACCTGAAGGATAACCGTCCTCCGATCGTTCACATAGTTTGCTTTCCCTCGCTGTCCATTAACCATGCCATTCTGCTTTTCGACTTTTGCGAGACGGATGGCGAAATCACCTTCGCCGCTTACGATCCCAACGCGCCCGAGCAGCCAACGGTGCTAAATTACGATCGTGCGAGCAGGTCCTTTAATTTTCCGCGCAATGCTTACTTTCACGGAGGGCGCGTTGACATTTACGAGGTCTATCACGCCTGGAATTATTGACGAGTTGGGGTGTTGACTCAAAATGACTCTCTCGAAAGGATAGGTTCGCAACGCCATGTCGCTGAACGGCGGCACTGAACGATTTTGACGTGAATATTCTTGATACCATCGTTGAACAAAAAAAACTCGAAGTCGCGCGATTGCCACAGCGCGTGATCGGCGCTGCGGATCTAAGGTCGGCTTTGCAGACGCGCGGCGAACGGCGCGATTTTCTCGCCGCGTTACGCAAGCCGAGGTCGGGTTCAATGGCGCTGATTGCGGAAGTTAAAAAGGCCTCGCCTTCCGCGGGTGTGATTTGCTCCGACTTCGATCCCGTCCGCATTGCGCAGGAATACGAAGCTGCTGGAGCGAGCTGTCTTTCGGTGCTCACCGATGAGAGATTTTTCCAGGGGTCGCTTGCTTACCTGAGCCAGATTCGCCACGCGGTCGGCCTTCCGCTCTTGCGCAAGGACTTTATCATCGACGAGCGGCAAATTCTTGAAGCGATCGAATGGGGCGCGGACGCGGTCCTGTTGATTGTATCGATTTTGAGTGAGGCAGAGCTAACGAAATTTCACGCCTTGACCACCGAAGCCGGCCTGGCTGCTCTGGTGGAAGTTCATGACGAAAGCGAATTAGATCGCGCGCTGGCCGCCGGGGCGCAGATCGTCGGAGTTAACAACCGCGATCTCAAAACGTTCAAAGTCGATTTGGCGACAACTGAACATCTCGCTGAGAAGCTGCGACTCTCCGCGCACGCTCAAGGAAAGGTGCTCGTGGCTGAAAGCGGTATCCACACGCGCGCCGACGTCGAACGCCTGGCACGCTGTGGCGCGCACGCCATCCTCGTCGGCGAATCCCTGATGAAACACGGAAATATTTCTGCCAAGGTGACCCAATTGTTGGCACTCGATTAAGGCGACGCCACAACTTCGAGCACCACACCCGCATCCGCCCCGGTCGGAGCATAATTCACTTTGAACGCACGCCCGGGAGTGAAGTCGGCACCTACGATCTGGTTGAACTGTGCGGAGTCCAGGCGCGTGCATTTCAGTATGGTGAACGAATCGCCGATCGCCGGCAGGTAGCTGTTGAGCAACCTGACGTTCAGCGTTCCTTGGACTGAGACGTCGCCGTTGACAACAATCTGGTCGTGCCCCGTCCCGGGAGCCGGCCCGGCAATGTCGATGCTAATGAACGAGTTGGTGTCTTGCACGTCGAGCATGAAATTTCCCGATGCCGTGGCATCACTGATGGTGAGCGTTCCGATGGGTGCCCCGGGCGCAATTTCCGTTGAGCCGGAGACCTGGAGCGCTCCGCCCAGCGTTCCCGATCCAGTCAGGCGACCGCCTTTAAACTGAAATGGGGGAAGCGGGGTCGGGTTGAACAGGAGATTGCCTCCGGCCAACCGCGTCTCGCCAGCGGTTTGCTGAAAGGAGCCAGCCGTCAGCGCCAGGCTCCCCGCGTTTACCGAGACCAATCCAGCGTTACTGAAAACTGCCTGTGTGCTCCGTACGTCGAGCGTGGTAATTCCCGTGCTGGTTTTGGAAAGGGTGCCGCGGTTGACAATGTTCCGGCAAATCCATGTCGCATCCGCCGCCATCTCAAAGGAGCCGGACGATGCAATGACCGGATCACCGTTCCCTGTATCTGAGCGCAGCAATCCCGCGTGCCAGACCGTGGCGCCGTTGAACGCCACGCCTATTCTGGAATTCATCGTCAGATCGCTTCTGATATCCACGGCTGCGTCCAATACAGTTTCCAGCCGATCCCCGAAGGTCGGATCGCCCAGGTTCAGCGCGTTGGTGATGATGAGCGAGCCGGTCAATCGCACCCGGCCGCTGCCTTTGAGCGTGCCGCCGGAAAATGTGCCGAGGCCAACTATTTCCTGGCTGAGTACTAGGTTGGGCAACACCGTCTCCGTCGGACTGTTAAGGGCTAAGCTGCCACCGCTCAAAGTAACTGGCCCAGTCAACTCCGTGGACAAACCCGAAAACGTGACGCCGCCTCGCACCGACCACGGCCCGGTAGATCGAACCGAGCCGCGAAGTTCGAGCTTGCCACTGACACGGGTGAGGCCGGCGAAGTTGTAATCGCCGGCAAAGTTTGCGGACGAATTCACCTCCAGCTTTCCTTCGCCCGCAAGATTGGCCAGGCGGCCGAAGAGATGATTCCCGGTGATGAGTTGCAGAGTGGCCGCCGGCGAGATTTGGTAGCGACCATCGTGGCGGAAGCTCGATACAAAACTCCCCATTTGCAACAAGCCCTCCTGCACGTCCACCAAACCGTTGTTCACAAAGCGAATCGTGTCGATCGCGACCACGCCGGGGCCGGTCTTGCGCAGTTCGCCATCGTTCTGAAAGAGCGCATCGAGAGCCTCACTCCCCGAGGTGTCCCCACTGATCCGAACGCGAGAAAAACCATTTAGCGCGAAATCCGTCGAGTGCAACTCCAGCACGCTGCCATCCAGAGTTCTCAATTCGCTCGCTCGCACGCCTTGTTGGAAGGTTTGGGCGGTTGACAACTGCGCCGAAGCCCCGTCGAATAAATGCGGAGCGGGCGAAGGGGCCAACTCCATTAGGTGGCCGGAGGCGAGTTGTAAAATGTTCAGGTTTTGCAATGGCCCGCGCAGGATAGAATGTCCACCTCGAAAAGTACCGAAGGCGTTCGTATGGATCGTAAGCGAGCCATCGAATTCGGCGCTGCCTTCGATCTCCAGAGCGCTGGCGTTCGGTGTAAAATCTACGTCCTCGCGGCAGAGGAGAAGCCGGCCAGCCAGGCCAAACGTGCCCGGATTCTGATCCACCAAGTGGATCAGCGGATTGGCGCCGGGCCGATCAATCAAGACGTAGTCGTTCGTTCCGGGACGAATGAGGTCGCTCCAATTGTTCGTGTTGCCCCAGTCGCCGTCCTGGTCCGAGATCCAGAGCTTGGGACCAATCACGTTGACCGGGTACGTAACGGCAGCGGGCAGTGGAATTCCGCCGAGACTGGTAATTCCGGAGCTGAGCACGAAGGTATACTGGCCGGGGGTCGGGAGACCCGCCGCGAACGTCAGCGTGGCAGTCCGTCCGTCGTCCGCCAGCGCAACGACTCCTCCAGCCACCGGTTGTCCGCCGGAGAGCAGTTGGGAGGATTGGGGGGTAAGGGAGCCGGGCGCGATGGGATTCTTAAAACGCGCGTTCAGCGCGAAAGTAAATCCCGTGAGCAGAGGCTGGCCCGGGGAAGTCGTAATCGTAAACACTTCCGGAGGCCTGAGGGCCGGCAGAAGTTGGAAAGATTGCGGGGTGCTCCAGGCGAAATTGCCGCCGGTATCGGTTGCCTTCGCCTGGACCACAAAATTTGTTTTCGTAGCACTCGGCATGGGCGCCAGGAGATAAGCCTCAAACGGAAAATTACCATCCGCCTCCGCCAGTGAACCGTCGAGATAGAACTCGACACTGCGCACGCGCACATCGTCTTGAGCCAGGGCGTTCACCCGCAAGTCAGTGGTCTCACTCGCTTGGTTTGCTGTATCAAATGTCCCGGTCAAGGTGATAGCAGGAGGTTGGTTGCCCGCATCGCGGGCTTGATAGTCCAATACCGTGAGACCGGCGCCACTGTCGGCCACCATCCCGTACCCTTTGTAGACGCAGACTGCGGCCGCCGAGCCAGCCGTGGAAAAAGTCGTGAGGAAGATCGTTTTGGTCGCGTTCGTGCCCACGTCGTAGAGGGAAACCGGACGGACCGGGTCGCCGGGGTTCGCACTGACGGCGGCGAGCGCCAGGCCAGAGCCATCCAGCACGATGTGCCGCCAGCCGAATTGCGCAGTGTCGTTTTGGAGCATCTTCACCGGCAGCAGCGGGTCCGACAAATCGAACACGCTGTACCCGGAAGTGGAGGTGGCCAACAGATGGTTGGCCGCCGCAAACAGGCGCAGACGGAAGCTTGCGCCCTGAACTCCGTTCCAAGGAGTCGATGAAGCCAGGGTCAAGCCCCCGTCCGCCAAGGAAAGGGCATGAAGCTTGCTGGCCTGCAACGCGTAAACCACTCCTTCGCTAACCGCGAGATCCTGAATGGGAGTCGCACCACCAGGTTTGAGTGAGTTTAGAATTTCGCCGAATTCATTCAATACGACAATTTCGCCCGAATCCTGGCCCGCCACCGTCAGCGGGCCGGCGCGCGTCACAGCCTGCACGGTACCGCTGAGTTTAGTCTGCCAATTCAAGCCAGGTTGTGATGGCTGTGAAACGTCGAACAACGAAACTCCCGCCGGGCCGTTGGCTACGGCGAGGAAACCTCCTCCGGCGGACACGCTCAACGCGGGGTCGGCAGGTCCGGCGACCGCCACCAGAAGCGGCGCCGCCGGATTGTGGACATCAAAAATAGCCACGCCGTGATCACTGTTGGCCACGAAGACCAGGTCATTGACCGCGCAAACATCAATCGCGATGCCCCCCGAATTTATCGTGGCGACGGCACCCGAAGCCGCCGGCTGCCCGTCGAGTGGATTGGTGCCTTGCGCGACTTCCACGCCGTCCGAAATGCCATCGCCATCTGTGTCAGCTTTGTTTGGATCGGTGCCATAAACAAATTCCACCACGTCCGGCAGGCCGTCTCCATCCGTGTCTTGGGCTGTGCTGTCGAGCGGCACAAGCGTGAAGCGCGGCAGAGCGTAAACCGCTTCCGGGCGAAAGTCCGGTATGATGTGGGAAGTACGGGCACGCACCGGGTCGTAGAAATCGACTCCAACCAATAAGCCGTCGCGGGGAACAAAAATGGAATACTGGCCGTATGGTTTGGTTTCACCACGAATATAAAACGGACCGGAGGGCCGCAGAATCGTGGCGACATATTTGACCGGATACGACGGGGCGTTGCCCTTTTCCGAGACTGAGAACGGCTCCAACCGGGCGGCCGTGCGTTGGTCGCGGATGATGCCATCAAGCAAAAACTGCCGCAGATCACCGTCGGCGAGCGCGTCAATGTCCGCGAGAATTTTGTCGATTTGAACGGACAAAACGTCCGCGGCGGGGAGAGGTTTTGTCAAGAGCAACGCATCCAGTGCGTCAAATTTCTGATCGATCAAATCTCGTGGGCCAGGTAAACCGGCCAGGCCTACTCGGGAGCGCACCTGTGTTCCAAGAGAGCCAGGTCCGGGTCCGACACCGTAACACGTTACGCAAATCCCCTTGTATTTTGCCGTTAGCTTAAAGCATTGCCCTTCGTCGTCGAACAGACGATCTGAGGCCATTTGTAGGGCTGAGTTATACTCGGCATCGGTAGAATGGCCAGCAAGGAAGACTAGCGTCGCTTGTTGAATACGCGCATCGAAAGCAATTTGAGCGGCCGCTCGGCAATCTGCCGAAGCAGCATCGACGCAATCAAAGCAATCTTGCAGGGCCTTGGGATCTGGAAAATGGGCATCCGGGCAAGGGTCCGGGTCCGGTTCTTTTACGCACTTTTGTGTGGCATCGTCGAACACGTAATCTGGCGGGCATGTATTTGGAAACAGCACGCATTTTTGGAGTTTCGCGTTAAAGTAATAGGGATATTTACATTTCGGCCCAGGCGGCGGTGGCGGTGGCGGCGGCGGTGGCGGCGGCGGTGGCGGCGGCGGTGGCGGCGGCGGTGGCGGCGGTGGCGGCGGTGGCG
>JBDTOW010000018.1:0-13478 GCA_039933075.1 Verrucomicrobiota bacterium
TGAAACTGAAACAGTGGATAGCCAATCCCATCGATGCTTTTGTCCTTGCGGAACTCGAGGCGAGGGGGCTCAAACCGAGTCCTCCCGCGGACAAACGAGAATTAGTGCGTCGTGTTTATTTTGATCTCATTGGGCTGCCCCCGACGCCGGAGCAAGTGGCTGCCTTCGTGAATGACGCTTCGAGCGGCGCCTATGAAAAGTTAACCGACTATTTGCTTTCCCTGCCGCAGTACGGCGAACGATGGGCACGGCATTGGCTGGACGTCGTGCGTTTTGCGCAAAGCAACGGCTATGAACGCGACGGGGAAAAACCTCTCGCCTGGCGCTATCGCGATTACGTGGTTAAGTCCTTCAACGAAGACAAGCCGTACGACCGCTTCGTGCTCGAACAATTGGCGGGCGACGAACTCGAGGAGGTCACGAATGACTCGATTATCGCCACGGGCTTCTATCGTTTAGGGGTCTGGGACGATGAGCCCGACGATAAGCGCATGGCTCTCTTCGAAGAACTGGATGATGTCATCGTCTCGACCAGTGCGGCGTTTCTGGGGGTGACGATGGGTTGTGCTCGCTGTCACGATCACAAGTTCGATCCCGTTTCCCAAAAAGACTATTACCAATTCCTCTCCTTTTTCCGCAATGTTCGTCCAGCCGAGAATGCCAATTACACTTTAGAATCAGCCAACTATTCGCCACTGGCCTCGGCCGAGAAGATCGAGCGATGGCATGCGGAACAGCAAGTCAGGATCAAACCCTTGGAGGCTGAACTCGCCGGCGCCACGACTGAAGAAGACAAGAAAAAGCTCAAAGAGAAAATTCAAAAAGTGAAGGACACTCCGTCCCCGTTCGAATGGGCGCTGTCAGTCCGCGAGAACGGATCGAAGCCAGCCCCGACTCATATCCTTCTCCGTGGCAACGCCGGAACACCCGGAGCCGAGGTCGAACCCGCGTTCCTCACGGTGCTGGCTGGACAGAAACCGGATCTGCTACCGCGTTCTGGAGATGCCCAATCCACGGGCCGGCGGCTCGCTCTGGCAAAATGGATCGCGAGCTCTCAAAATCCTTTGACCGCCCGCGTCATGGTGAATCGCATTTGGCAGCATCACTTTGGAAAAGGAATCGTCAAGACCACCACCGACTTTGGCCGGGCGGGTGTTCCGCCGACTCATCCCAAACTCTTGGATTGGTTAGCCGCCGATTTCGTGGACGGTGGCTGGTCGATCAAACGCATGCACAGGCTCATCCTCCTTTCGAGCGCCTATCGCATGTCTTCACGGATTCAGAATGACGAGGCCGTCACGCTGGATCCCGGCAACGATTTGCTCTGGCGTCAGAACTTGCGCCGACTCGAAGCGGAATCGATCCGGGACACAATTCTCGCCATCAGCGGCCAATTGAACCTGACGATGGGTGGCCGCGGGTTTTTCCCGCACCTTGGCGGCGAAGTTTTGGCCGGTGAATCCAGGCCTGGGTTGGACTGGGAACCCTCCAGCGAACCGGAACGATCACGCCGCAGCCTCTACACCTTCATCCGGCGGACAATGCTGGCTCCGGTGTTGGAAAATTTTGATTATAGTAACACCGCGACGCCCCTGGGTGAACGGCCGGTGACCACGGTGTCACCGCAAGCTTTGATGTTATTGAACGACGAGTTCATGCAGCGACAGGCGGCCTCGTTTGCCTCGCGTTTAGAGAAAGAGGCTGCTCAAGACGCCAACAAACAGGTTTGCCGCGCTTATCAGCTCGCCCTGGGTCGAGATCCGACCACCAAGGAATCGCTGATCGCACTTAGTCTTCTTAAGCGCCAGGCCGAGCGTTTTGCCGCGATTCGGTCGCGCGTCACGTTTCGCCCGGATGTTCCTTTTTCGCTGGAGGCGGGATATATGGGCCGCCTTTCGCCAATGGACTTCCTGATCGGTCCGCGCGAGAACTGGAGTTATTATCGTGGGCACTGGTCGAAAGCTTACGAAAGCATCCGGACCACGGATCGGGCACGCGGACCCTTTGCGCTGTTTCAAGGGGAGCGAATCGTGAATGGTTCGATTGAAGCGAGAATAATGCTCCACAACTCCTGCGAGATCGGGGCATTCCTTTTCCGAGGCAGCACGGACGGAGACCTTTTCCAGGGCTACGAAGTCACCTTCGAGCCTCGCCAGCAACGCGTAAGCCTGAGGCGGCATTCGGCTGAACCAACCGTTCTGGCGGAAGTGAGCGCCCGATTTCCCTCGGCACAGCCGTTCCCAGTGGCGATCTCATTCGATGGTCCTCGCGTCCGGGTTTGGATCAACGGCGGCGAACGGCCCCTTTTCGACGTTGTCGACTCGCAGCCCGTGAGTGGACCTGGCCTGATTGGCGTACGAAGCTGGGGCGCAGCGCTCAGTCTGGATGATCTCACCATCGCCACTTCCGAACGCAAAGTGTCGGTGGCTGGCGAATCCGAACACAAGCAATCTCAGCAGCGTGCCTTGGAATCGTTTTGCCTTTTGCTGCTCAATCTCAATGAGGTAGTCTATGTCGATTAAGACTTCTCCAAACCTCTGTTGCGGGTCGCGCCGCGAATTCCTCTGGCAAATGGGCGCAGGATTTACGGGGCTGGCCCTGACCGCCTTGCTGGACAAGGATGGCTTCTTCACGCGAAATGCCGTCGCATCACCGAATACTTCGAGGGACGCGAGTAATCTAATGTCTCCTAAGCCGGCGCATTTTCCGACCAAGGCCAAGTCCTGCATCTTTCTCTTCATGTATGGCGGGCCTTCGCAGATGGATCTGTTCGATTACAAGCCGGAGTTGCAAAAACGCGATGGGCAGACCGTTAACATGGAAATCCGACGGCGTGATGTGAAAGAATCGAAGCTGCTGGGGAGCAAACGAAAATTCGAACGCCACGGCCAGTCCGGTCTATGGTGTTCGGATCTGATGCCGCATCTGGCCAGGCAGATGGACAAGCTGGCGGTGATTAAATCGCTTTATTCCGACTCGTTCGCTCATGGTTCGGCCATGCTGCAGATGAACAGCGGGCGCATCATCCAGGGCTACCCCTCGTTAGGTTCATGGCTCGGATATGGATTGGGAACGACGGAGGAAAACCTGCCCGGCTACGTGGTGATGCTCGATCCGCGCGGAGGGCCGATCAGCGGAGCTGCTAATTGGTCCAGCGGATTTATGCCGGCTGCCTATCAAGGCACGGTTTTCCGCGCGAGCGGCCAGCCGATTCTCAACCTGGATTCCACGTCGGGCCTGACTCCGGAAATGCAACGCGACATTATCAGCACTGCCAACGTGCTGAATGCGGAACATTTGGCCAGCCGCCCCGGATACACGGAATTGCAAGCCCGGATCGCCAGCTATGAATTGGCCTTTCAACTCCAATCGACGGCGCCCGAAGCACTCGATCTCACTCAGGAAAAGGAAGAAACCAAACAACTCTACGGGCTGAACGATCCCAAAACCGGCCATCCGCTGGCGTTGGGCCCTGCGCCATTTGGCAGACAATGTTTGATCGCGCGACGGCTCGTCGAGCGTGGCGTTCGATTCATCCAAATCTATCACGGTGGCGGGCACCAACAGCAAAATTGGGATGCCCATAATGGAGTCGAGGAAAACCTCATGATCCATTGTCCGGAAATTGATAAACCCATTGCGGCGCTTCTCACCGATCTCGAACAGCGCGGTTTGCTGGATGAAACCCTGGTGATCTGGGGCGGCGAGTTCGGCCGACAACCCGTCGGTCAAGGAGAACATGGCGGCCGGGATCATAATCCAAAGGGCTTCACCTATTTCATGGCGGGGGGCGGAGTTAAGCCAGGCATTGCCTATGGTGAGACTGACGAGCTCGGCCACGAGGCAGTCGTGAACCGTCACCACATCCGCGATTTGCACGCTACTATCCTGCACCTCATGGGACTTGATCATCGCAAATTGACCTACTTTTACGGCGGCCTGAACCAGAAGCTGACCGGTGTGATCGAATCTGAAGTGATCAAAGGGATTCTCGCTTGAGGCTGGTTCGCACGATCAAGAACTGCGCACCGCAGCGGGGCTGGCACCTTCACGCCGCAGCGACCTCCCGATGGTGGGAAATGTTTGACTACATTCTTCATTGGCAGATTCTTAATGCATATATGGACAATCCAGTAAGGACTCTTGCGACAGCAAAACTAAAGCGTGCGGTAGCGATTCGTGAAAAGATCGAATCGCTGGAACGTGAACTAACCCGGCTACTTGGGATTCCCGAGAAACTTACTCTCGGCCATGCAGTTCGAACCAAGAGGAAGATGTCTGCTGCTGTTCGCGCGAAAATCGCAGTTGCGGCAAAGGCGCGATGGGACCGAATTCGTGCGGCCAAGAAAAAAAACACGTAGGCACATTCAAGGTGTCCGGGCCGAATCGAATCAGCAGTCCAGTTCTACATGCTTGAATGCCTCGTCTCGTTTCTTCAAGAGAATCAGTGCTCGCGTTGGGAAAGCAGTTCCAATACTTGCTGAAACTCTCGGCGACCCATCACCCGAAATGCGAGGACGCGCGCTTTACGCCCTGAAGCGAAAGGCTGAATTTTAAATGCCCACGCCTTTTAAGAAATGAATCGATTCTCTATCGCCTCATGGCCGCTTAAGCGCGGTGGGGCTTGGTCCGGGAGAAGCGGAGTTATTTGGCCCACGCTCCGCTGTGAGGCTCGTTATCCCGATTCCATCGACGAGTCAATTCCGGGGCGAGCCCAAAGAGTTTGTTGGTCTTGAGTGACTCGACGTGCGCGTCGCAGAAAACAACATTGAATAACCCACGGTGGCGATTCGCCTCGTAGGGCACCCCTGCCTGAGTCGGGTCGGAGCACCGGGACAGCGATAGACCCCTGTTTCGTTCGGGTCGGAAATGTAGGGCTCGAGTTGCGTGGCCCAAAAACTGGGTCCGAGACTTCCGCCCTCTGAAACCCAGTAGGCTGGGTAGGCTCCGTGATCGCTCACATACAGCGCCGTCGCCAGTCCCGTCTGCCGCAGATTGCTGGAACACTTGGCCAAATGCGCCGATTGCTTGGCCCGCGACAAGGCCGGCAGCAGGAGAGACGCAAGAATGGCGATGATCGCGATGACCACCAGCAACTCGATCAACGTGAAGCCTGGGATGCGTCGGAACCTGGATGTGTCATTGCTCGGCAGGCTAGAATGTAAAAAGTTCACAGCTCATTTTCCCAATGGGAACTGGTTTGGAACCTCCCGTTCGCCGTCTTCATTTTGCCCGGGTGGATTCCAAAAAAGCCAGCAACGAAGCGAGTTCTGCCGGGGTGATATTGGCGACCAAGCCCTCGGGCATGATCGACTGATCGCGCTTCTCTCGGGTGACGATGTCGGCTTTTTCCAGGATCGCCGTGGTGCCCGCAACGTTCCGTACCTCGACAGAATCCCCGCTCTCTTTCACCACGAATCCGTCCACCTGGTCACCATTCTTGAGATTAAACCTTTGCGACTCGAATCCCTGGGCAATTTTCGCGCTCGGTTTCAAAATCGATTCACAAAGCTCAAGCCGGCTGTAACGCGTCGTGATCCCTCCCAGCATTGGGCCTTTCGGAGGCTCCTTCTCGGAGACGGTATGGCAAAGGACACACCCTTGTTTGAGGAACAATTGTTCGCCGGCCTTAGCCTCTCCCTTGGCGGCGAGAGTTGCCTTGACCGCTTCCTCGTAGGTGATATCCCCAATTGTCTGACTGTGCTCAGAGCCCTGTTTATCCAGCCTCAGTCGCACGAGGGCGAACTCCGCGGCTTTGGCCACGTCCTGATTAGGATTCTTGACCTGCTCGCGCACTTCCGGGGCCAATTGGGCCGCCTCGAGTCGCCCGATCACCTCCAAGAGAGTAACGGCCGGCATCGGTTGCTCCCACAAATGGTTGATGGCGCGGCGAGCAGAGTTTTTGGACTTCTGATCTTTCGAAACGGGACTGGCCAGTATGTTGACGAGAACAGTGGAGCCCAGAATTCGCCTGGCCGGATCCTCTGATTGTGCCAGCGAGGCGAAGTCGTTCACATGATTGGACAATCGGTTATCGCGAGTGAATTCTTCCCACACCGCTACCAGTGGCCCGGGCTGATTGGTGCCAGCCAATTGGACGAAGGCATCGCGAACGGCGCTGAAATGCCTCTCCACGATTCCGCCGAGCATCCGAAAAGCCCGGGCTCTCATTTCAGGCAGTTCACTGTTTGATCCGGCTATACTCTGTAGCGCGTTGACGAGGTCAGGAGCGACCGGCGTTTTTGGAGAGAGCAAAGGCGCGATGACGTCGAGGCGGGAGGCTGTATCGTGACCAACTTTGTTCAGCATCAGCTCGATGAATCCGGGGAACGAAACTTTATTACGCAAGAGAGCCGTGACGAATAATTTTGCCTCGTCGCCTTGCGCGGTGATCAACTCCTGCCTTAAAGCGTTTTCAATAGTGTCACTCGCGGCCCACCTTTCAGGCTTATAGATCGGGCCACTGGTATCCGGACGGGTTCCCCACCACATACTCGGGTCAGGGTAAGGGGCTTCCTTTTTGTCCAGGCGACACAGGGTGTTGTAAATACCACGGCGTAACCCAGGATGGGATGTGGTGAGGCGCTGCAGGAGTCCGTCCACCACAGCCGGTTCGTAGATCGATTGCAGTGCCCGAAGAGCGCCCGGCCAAAGTGTTTCATCGGCTGAGTCCAGCGCGCGGAGACAGACTTCGGACGCTTTCAGCCAACGAAGAGCCTGCACGGCGATGTGGGCCACGGTGTAATCGCTGTCGGCGGTTCGCGCCAATAAGCCGTAAGCGGCTTCCATTTTGCCAAGATGGCCTAGCCCCGTCACGGCTTGCAGGCGTATCCTCGGGTTGGGATCGGTCAGGGCTTCCACGAGGGGCGGACCGGGATCTCCCTGGCGAAGCGCTGGTCGTCTGCGAGCGCTTTTAACACGTATTCGCGCAATGAGTCGTTCTTCAAAAACTTCATCAAGACGGCATGGGATTTGACCCCCAAAAGTTGCTTCAAGGTGAAGATCGCGGCGACCTGGACGCCGACGTTCGTACTCGTCCCAACTAGTTGCGCCAAACCTTTCGTCACGCCGGCTTTCGGGCCGCGTACCAGCAGCTCGCGCTGAGCAGCCCGACGCCACACGGCGCTCCCGGAACCGATTTTATTGACGAGTTGCTTTTCGGAGAGCGCTTTGAAATCGGGAACGGCCACGGAGTCCGCTCCTTTAGGCCTGAGTTGAATGACATACCCGACGCTCGGACCAGCGTAGGTGAAGGTGGCTCCGTCCCAACTGGCCGCGAACAGATGTCCCGCGCCGTCCACTTCGAGGTCGGTCGCGCGCGTCATTTTCATGAACTGCCGGGTATCCGCCTTCCAGGTTGCGCCCCGGCGGGTAAGCGGATGGAGATCGATCTCGCTGCGCCCCCATTCAACCGAGTAAAATCCATGTGCCCAAGGCATTGGCAAAGAGGGTTCATCAATGAAAATTGATCCAACGGGAGAACCGCCGCCAAAATCCACAATGGCCGGAATGATTTCGTCAGAAAAGTTCCGAAACAGCGTAGGGTAGCCCATCTGCGCACCAAATGGATTGAAGCTCAGACGGTCGTTCCAGTCGTCGCCGTCGTTGGTGTTATCCCGGGTGAACAGTTCCATGGTTGGACTGATGGCCACAGCCAGGATGTTGCGCGTGCCCCAGACGACTTGTTCCAAACCCGTGCCGTCGGGGCGAACGCGAACGATGCCGCCGCCGCGCAGGGAAAGCGATCGGCCATCCCTTCCTGTCGCCTTCACCGCTCCGTAATCACCGCACGCGATATAGATCCATCCGTCAATGCCCAGGCGAATGCCGTTGATGGTGTGATCCGCTCCACGAAAATCCAATCCGAAGCCAAGACCGGTGATGAGGTCTTCCTGGCGGCTGGCAACGCCGGAGTTGGAATCATCATGATAAGCCGTCAAATTTGGCGGGTGCATGACGTACAAGGTGCGCGTGCTCTCATCCCACGCCACCCCGCGCGGGCTGTCCATTTTTGCGAAGTCAGTGAACTTATCGGCCCGTCCATCGCCATCCAAATCCCGGCACATAACGACCCGGCCACGATCAGGCTTCCTATCGAGAGAGCCATTTTCGTCGCACCCGACGAATAATGCGCCATCAGGAGACGCACTGAGGAAAATGGGGTAGGAAATGTTCGGTGGGGCAGCGAATACTGTGGCTTCAAACTCCGGCGGGAAAGTCACCTTTTTCAGGATTTCATCTGCGGTGAGCGGCGGCTTGTCGGCGCCGAACAGAGGTGCGGGGAATGCCATCAGCCCGATTACGCCTGCGATAAGTAGTTTTCTTGTTGTTTCCTGCATCTCGTAAAGTCGTGAAATCGCGGCTCGTCGCGAAAAAAGAAACTGTTGGGGAGAGCTTGACCATTCCTTCAGACCGCGTTGCGCGCTCTCGAAGGAAATACCTGGCGTAGTACCCAAAGCAGACATGAATGATCCCATTTTCACTTTATTTTGAAAGTTACTACATGGCTACTCCACTGAACAGAATGTATCTCATTATTCTCCTCTGCTCCGTTCCTGCGGTGGGTTCGCCAACCATCGCCTTGATGACTTCGACCACTAACGCCAGGCGGTCGTAGTTCCTTCTCTTCAGCCGGAGCCAGGCCACCTTCATTTCCTGGCGGTCTGCTTCCGCGCACTTCTTGCGCGCTTAACGTCTAACCACCGGAGCATAGGCGGTTAGCCTGTCGCGGAGGCTGAACCGGCGTGAACGCGCGAAACTTACTGCAAACAGGCCCGATGAGCGGTCTGGCACGCGCATGGCTTAATTCCTATTGCTGACTCGGAAGTAACACCGGGTCCTTGGGAAAAACGAATTATCTTAGAAAGGCGAATATGAAAATCTCAAAATATTTCACTGTGCTGGCGGCAACGACGTTGCCGCTGTTTGCCGGCTTCTCGCAAACTGCGCCCACCGCCATCGCGTCACAAACGAAGGCAGCTTCCACGCTATCTCCGGGCGCTGCTGAAGTGGAAAAGCTGGCTCGATCCGGCGTGAGTGACGAGGTGGTCCTGAGCTTCATCGGGCAATCGCAATCGTACTACAATCTCTCCGCCGCCGACATCACGGGACTGAAGGACGCCGGCGTTTCTGCGCAAGCGATGACGGCGATGCTCAACCATGACGGAGCGCTGCACATCCAGCAACCGTCCTTGACCACCGCGGCATCAACACCAGGTTCATCGCAACTCGCGACGACGCAATCCGGCCCGTTCGCGACGACTACAATATCCAACACAACTCCCGCAACCGCCACTGCGGTCATCGCTCCCGCGACACCGGCACCACAGGTGGAGGTCATTCCGGTTACGCCCGGGCCGAATTATGTGTGGACACCGGGCTGGTGGTCGTGGAACGGCAGGGCGTGGATTTGGTTTGGTGGCTACTGGGGCTTTCCGACGCGGCCGGGGCACGTCTGGATCAACGGAAACTTTTACCACGGTTGGGGACACGAATCGTTTCGAGAACATCGGCGCTAACACCCTGTTCGACGTCCCGTCGCCATCAAGCAAATCCTCACGCACTCTTCTCGGTTCATTTCCAGGGCGGCGACCAAAACGCGCCTGACGCAAAGCGCAAAACATCACTGAAAGAACGAATATGAAAATCCAAAATCTCCCGACCGCGGCCATGCTGCTTCTGCTGGTCCAGGGGAGCCGGCAGCTATCGGCGCCGTCCGCAAGGCCGTCTCCTTCTCCGCAACGCAGCGGTCGCAGCATTCCGGACAAGCGGTAGCCGCAGGTTGACCTCAAGATCACCGACGGCTGCAAGATTACCGATATGGCAACCAACCAGTACGAACCCGTTGCGCGAAATTCCGGCCTTGAGCCGGTCACGAACGCAGAACCCCGTCTCAATTCGCGCGAAAGACGCGAGCCGAATTCTCCGAAGCGAATCGTGCGGAGGATTCACGTCGTCCTTGTTGTGTCGATGATTTTGGTTGGCGTGATGTTTTGGGTTTATCAGCGCTCGCACTCCAAAACTTTGCCGCCGGCTGGCGGTGCGGCTGGTCCACGCGCCGGAGTTCTGCCCGTGCCGGTCGTGGCGGGGGTAGTCGCGACCAAGGACGTGCCGATTTATCTCGATGGACTCGGCACCGTGCAGGCCTTCAATACCGTCACGGTTCGCGCGCGGGTGGATGGGCAATTGGTGAAGGTCGCTTTCACCGAGGGCGCGGAAGTGAAGGCGGGCGATCTGCTCGCCCTGATTGATCCCGCGCCGTATCAGGCCACCCTTGACCAGGCCGCCGCGAAAAAGGCGCAAGACGAGGCGCAACTCGCCAACGCCCGTGTGGACCTGCAACGCTACGCCGATCTCCTCAAGACCGACAGCATCACGCAACAAATCTTCGACACCCAGAAGGCGCTCATCGCCCAACTCGAAGCCACGGTCAAAGCCGATCAAGCCGCGATCGACAGCGCGCGCGTGAACTTCGACTACACCACGATTCGTTCGCCGATTGACGGGCGCGTCGGCATTCGGCAGGTGGACCAGGGCAACATTGTTCACGCGAACGACGCGAACGGTCTCGTCGTCCTGGCGCAGCTTCGCCCCATCTCCCTCGTGTTCACGCTGCCGGAACAGGCCTTGCCGAAGGTGCAGGCACAAGGCGCCGACTTTGCCGTGCTCGCCGTTTCGCGCGACAATACCAACGTGCTCGCCGAGGGCAAACTCGCCGTCATGGACAACCAGATCGATACAACGACCGGAACAATTAAACTCAAGGCTACTTTCCCGAACGAGAACTTGCGCTTGTGGCCGGGCCAGTTCGTCAATGCGCGGCTGCTCCTTGAACGGCCGGCGCTTACACGCGCACCTTGGAACTCACCCAAAACCGGCGCAAGGGCGGCATCGCAACCGAGTTGGACGTGGCCCAGGCCGAAACGCAACTTAAGGGGGCTCAGGCGCAAATCCCCGGCGTGGATCTGCAACGTGCCCAGACCCGGCACACGCTGGCAGTGTTGTGCGGACAGCCTGCGACTATGTTTGCGTTGACGCCGAACACGGTCAGCTCAACCAGCCTGCCCGCGATTCCGGTTTCCGTGCCGAGCGAATGGCTGGAGAACCGGCCGGACATCGCCGCTTCCGAGCGTCGCATGGCCGCCGCGAACGCCAATGTGGGCGTGGCGAAGGCGGCGTTTTATCCAAAAATTATGCTGAACGGCGCGGGCGGTTTTGACTCAATCAGCGCGAGCACATTGTTCAACTGGGAGAGCCGTTTATGGGCCGTCGGACCGACCCTGCAGCTTCCAATTTTCACCGGCGGACGCAATCGCGCGCAGCTTGCCTCAGCCAAGGCCGTTTACGAAGGCGCGGTGGCGACGTATCGGCAGACCGTGCTCACGGCGTTTCAGGACGTCGAGGATCAACTCGCTGCCCAGATTCTATTGGCGCGGCAACTGAACGAGGAACGCGCGGCGCTCGACGCCGCCCGGCGCGCGTTGGACATCTCGAACAATCGCTACAAAGCCGGGGTGGAACAATACCTGGATGTGATCTTGGCGCAGGCCGTCGCGTTGACGCACGAACAAACGGTGATTCAACTCAGCGGGCAACGACTCGCGGGTAGCGTCTCGCTCATCAAGGCAATGGGCGCGGGATGGACCACCGAGCCCAGCCCTCAAAAATCTGCGTCCGCGGGCACCACGAAGTAAGCCGCGGAGCGTGGGCTCAACATGGGCTCAACATTCCCTCGTCCAACAGGCCACCGACTTTGCTGGCCAGTTGCTCGACGAGCTTGGGTCATGCCAATGGTCTTGATGACGGCCGCGGTTGGTCGTCTTGACTGACACCTCACTTGCTCTGCTGAAACTTTGGCGGAACGTCCATCGCTGCGCGAACACTACCCTGGTCGTGAAGCCATACGTGCATCACGGGAAACCACTGATTGTCCTCGTGGACGAGTCGCACGGTGTGCGATTCCGGCTTCCCATCTTTGTTCGTCAATTCGAGGCCCATGCGGACTTCGTTGTCCTGCTCTTCCTGTGAGGTGACGCGAAAGCCTTGCAGCGAGCTGGCAAACTGGGTGCTGCCTCCGACAAGTCCATTGACAAACGTCTGGTCGAGTTCATCCGAAGCGGGGATGTCACGATCTCTCTGCCATCGGAGCAGATTACCAATCAGATTGGTTTCCCCGTGCTGGCCCGCCCAAAAAAACGTCTGAATGGCGGCTTCTGGCTTATCCGCTCCGACATTGGCCCAAGCCGCGGCAGGAATGAAATCATGGGCGGAGGCAGGTTGAGCCGGAGTGGCTGCGGCTTGTTCGGCAAGCTGCTTGACTCGGAACCGGGCCAATTCCTGGCTGTCCCGCCGCAAAGGGCCAACCTCGCCCCGCAAACGCAGCAGTTCAGAGAGTTGGGCTTTGCTCAATGACTGGCTTTGACGCGCGCCGGAAAGTTGGCGCAATAATTCTTCGTGCTCTCCACGCAGGACATTGACCAGTCGGGCCTGCTCCTGGAGCGCCGAATTCGCTTCGCTGAGGCGGTTCAAGCTTTGTTGTTGGATGACCAGAGGTGTCGCGACAGCAGCGACGACCAAAGCGCTGAGAGCGCTGATTTTGAGTTTGGACATAATAGCAAGATTAAGTGCGGTAATGGTGGCAGTTGCGGCGGTGGCAAGGGTTGTTCCGACAAGAGCGGCAGCGGTTGTAATCGTGACGGCCAATCCAACGGGCGCAGCCTGAACAGCGTTGGCGGAGATGACGACTGCCAACCCGCTCGCACCGATGGTGACGCCGCGTTTGGCGAAGAATTCGCGCAGGCGTTCGACGGCGCGGCTGAGGCGTTTCTGCGCCGCGTTTTCGCTCGTGCCGAGAATCTGGCCAACTTCGCGAAGGGATTTGTTCTCGAAATAGCGGAACAGGACGGCGGCGCGGTCGGTGTCGTCGAGCGCGTGCATGGCTTCGTCGAGCAACGGTTCGATGTACGTCCAGTCGGCGGCGGTGGCGTTCATGGAATGGAGTTCCTGGGCGACTTGTTCACGGAGTTGGCGGCTGGTTTCGCGACGCACCACATCAATGGCGGTGCGGCGGGTGACTTGGTAGAGCCATGCGGGCACAACCGTGTCGGGCGGCAGAAGGTGAGCCTGGCGAGCGAGATCGAGAAAAGCGGCTTGGGCGACTTCCTCGGCAAGTTCCGGGGAACGGACCTGGCGGAGCGCGGCGGAATGAACGAGGTCCAAGTGGCGGCGGACGATCTCGGCGAAGGCGTCCTCGGCGTGGTGCCGGACGTAGCGGGCGAGCAATTGCAGGTCGGTGTCGCTCATGTTCATCAATATGTCGCACCTGAAGCCTGGAATACGCCAGAGAATCTTTTCCTTCCGCCTGATCGGGGTGCTTACTGAGTGACCGCAGGAGCAAATGAAATTGGCCGACCGCGCCGCGCCGCGCGATGCGACCGGCGAAATCGCCCGCAAACACAGGCCGAATACAAGCTGGCACT